>JAYVXN010000424.1:0-12103 GCA_043785085.1 Bdellovibrionales bacterium
CAACTTTTGAGTTTAAGATAAAGGCGGAAGTGAACCTTCTCATTAAAGATAAGAGAATGCTTAGATTGGATGAAATAAAGTGCGACGGAAGTTCTCAAGACACAAGAAACCCAGGGCCTAGGCCATTTCGGCCTCAGTTTTTATCGGTCAGATTTTAATGTTCTTAAATTATCGGGCAAAATTTAACATCTGCACAAAAAGGCAAAATGTTGCAAATGAAAGTAAACAAAGCAAAAGAACTTTTCGAGCTGTATACGTACGTGCAAGTTCCATAAAGCCTCCTTAAAAAGCGCCGCCTAGACTAGACCTAAGTCTTTATCGGCTGCCTCGACCAAAGGCCTTAGTCTCTTAAGCAAAGTTTCTTGATTTTTAACATATTGAAACAACAGGCTTAATTAGATTACTGGCGACGGGCTTGCGAGACGACCTAGACCCTGTTATCTTGAGCGCGGATTTGTAGGGAATCGCCGGCTCGGTTTCTCAGAATGGGTCTCTCATTCAGAGGCACTTGTTCTAAGTTACTTATTCTTAGGAACTGAGCTGGAGGAAAGTCCGGACTCCAAATGGCAGCGCAAGGGCTAACGGCCCTCCACCGCAAGGTGAGGAACAGTGGAACAGAGAGAATGTCCAGGGCATTGAGCCTGATTTCGTGAACGAGAGAATCAGGGGAGCCGCTGGAGTGAAAACAGCCAAACTCTGCGCGGAGCAAGATCAAATAGGGGAGCGTTAAGTACGGCCAGTACGTGGCTTCCGGGTAAGATCGCTTGAGGTTGGCAGAAATGCCTATCCCAGAGGAATGATACCCTCCTTGAAAGTTTGTCGAAACTTTTAAGAAGACAGAATCCGGCTTATCGCAAATCCAGTTTCGACATTATGGGCCTGCCTCACGGTGGGCCCATCCTTTTTGCATTGAAGCCAACAGGGAGCACACATCATGAGAACCGGCAAAGTCTGGGATCTGGTCGGCAATACACCATTAGTAAAAATCGAGTCTCTTTCGCAACTGACTGGCTGTGAAATTTGGGCAAAATGTGAGTTTCTCAATCCTGGCGGTTCGGTCAAAGATCGCGCTGCGAAGTTCATCATAGACCAGCATGAGCGCAATGGAAATCTAGGCCCCGGTGGTACGATCGTCGAGGGCACAGCTGGTAACACGGGAATTGGCTTGGCGACGTTGGCAGCGGCGCGAGGCTATCGCGTGGTGATTTCGATTCCCGATAATCAGGCAGAAGAAAAATATCAGACACTTGAGGCATTAGGTGCTGAACTTCATAAATTTCCAAGTGTGCCTTTTTCTAATCCCGAACACTTTTTTCACCAAGCCAAGCGCTTGACGGAGAAAATTCCAGGAGCAGTTTGGGCCAATCAATTTGAAAACCTCGCGAACAGTGAGGCTCACTATCAGGGCACTGGTCCGGAAATTTGGCAGCAAACACAGGGGCGTGTCGAGATATTCACCTGCGCCGTCGGCTCAGCCGGCACGATCAGCGGCACCAGCCGCTTTTTGAAAGAAAAAAACTCTGCGATCCGAATTGTCGCCGCTGACCCTTACGGGTCGGGAATTTTTTGCCACATCAAAGAGGGTAAACTTGAAACCACCGGAAGTTCTATAACTGAAGGCATCGGAATCATGCGCCTCACGGCAAACTACCTGGCGGCAAAAATTGACGATGCCTTACGTATCACTGATCAAGACATGATCAATATGCTTTTTCATCTCGCGAGACATGATGGTCTTTTGGTGGGTCCCTCAAGTGCCCTCAATGCTTTCGCAGCTTATACTTTGGCGCAGCAGCATCAAGGTTCAGGTAAAACGATTGTCACTATTCTCTGTGATCCGGGCTCACGCTATTCATCGCGCATTTTCAATCCGGCGTGGATGAAGGCGCAAAATTTAGTGCCGCGGCCACTTAAGCATTAGCCGTTCCTTGCCGGCAAAAAAAAACGGGCGCTGCCTGCGCCCGTCATTCAATCTTTTAATGTCAGATTGTTAAATTAGAACCCTGCTGCGTGCTTCTTAGTGGACGTCACGGCTACAGCCGGCTGACCTGATTGCAGAGCCGCTGATTCTTTATCTACCCAAGTCTTCCAAGATGGAATGTTGGTGTATGCTGAGTAGCGAGTGCAATCGTTGGCTGCATCGTCAACACCACGGCTTGTGACACCAAACAGCATATATTGGCCATTCACTTTTACAAAAGCCGGTCCACCAGAGTCACCGTGGCAAGCACCTTTACCGTGAGTTTGATCCATCAGCACTTCAGAGCGGCTGAAAGCAGCATCTTTGATTTGCGTTTCAACGTAACGGAGAGTGCCAGCACCAGTTTGTGCAACTCCGTCAGACAAACCGTAACCTTCTAACAAGATTGTTCCGCCGTTAACCAGTGCGCTGACATCGGACAAAATTGAAACTGGTTTGAATCCAGGTGGCAATGTTCCGGTCATTTTGATCAAAGCGATGTCACCTGTGTTGGTGTCATCATTTTGATGAGCGGCCCAGTCAGGAGAAGTCACAGCTTTTTCAACAGCGCGAACGATAATGTTTGAGCTGTGTAAATCAGTGCCGAAGACAATGCGCAGATCGCTTACAGCACCGCTCACGCAATGAGCTGCAGTGACAACGATGTTTGCTTGAATTAAAGAACCTGTGCAAAGAGCACCTCGACCAACATCATACACAGCGACTGTGCTGTGCGAAAAATCTTCGTTACCGGTCGCATCAGTGCCACCGATAATTCCGCTAACTGCATCTGACTGCAAGTTACCGCCAGTGTTTTTAGGTGTGTTTTTAGGATTTGCACATCCAACTAAAGCCAGACTCATTGCGAATCCAGCAGCGAATCCAACACGCAACAAATTCCGTTTCATTAAAGCCCCCCAGTTATTGAGTCTCACCCCGAGACTGGATCGTTTCTCCCAAGAAATGTGATGAAGTACAAATTTTATTTTATTTGACGTTAGATAAGCAATTCTAATGTAAGAATCTGTCCAAAGCCACCCAGATCGAATTAAGGTAATTTCTATAAAGGTTTTTTGTAGAGATTGCGATCGTAAGGGTCAATCGAGAGCGTCATTTGAGCGCCATAGCCCGTTTTTTAGGCAGAATACATTTACGATTGTGAGACCTTTTGAGCATACACCAGAAGCTCCATACCCTGCCGAGACTCGAGCGAATGGCGCCAGCGCAACCAATAAAGGCTTCTAAAGCCTTTTCCGAGCCGCGCGCGAACCTCCCACTCAGAGCCGCCAAAGGGCGGACCCTGGCGCTTTTCGATCGCAAAGAAAACTCCTAAAATAAATCCATTATCGGAGAGTAGGCGTCGCCAGGTTCGAACCAGTTCATTGCGCCGACTCGGTTTGATCGCGCAATAACAGGTGTGTTCGAAAATTAAATCAAAACTTTGATTCATTTCACTGGGCAATTGAAATAAATCGGCCTGCAAAAATTTCAAATTCGCGATGTGGCCATACTTGGATTTTGCTCTGTGAATCGCTTCAGGACTGATATCTACGGCCGTAACGAAATGACCCTGTTCAGCCAAATAGGCCGCATCGTTTGCCGAACCGGCCCCAAGGACTAAGATGCGCGAGGCCTGCAGCTTCAGGCGCGGCAATATTCCGACCAACGCCGGTGCCGGCTGGTTGAGTTCCCAGCGGGGCTCCTCATTCTGATAGATCCCAGTCCAAAATGATTCTTTATCGGCGTCAGGATTATCGAGAAGCCAAGGTTCAGTTTTAATCACTTGACCGTCCATCGTGACGCTTTCGTCATCAAAGCTTTCAACTTGATTAAAAAAACCATTTTGGGCCGCACGTGAAAAAACAAAGGGTAGGCCGCGCCTGGAGCGACCGTGAAAGCGATCCCACTCATCAAGACACAGAGTCTTGGGGTCAAAACTTTCACTGAATCCATAGGGCAATTGCAAATTCCACGTCTCAGCTTCTTTGCTGACTGATTTGACCACATAAGGTTCGTCAAAGGCCTCAACAAACATCGGCTCGCCCTGTATTTCAGTTCGCACGCGACCACGTTCATCGACAGAGAGTTTTTGCATCATCGCCCGGCCGATTTCGATATCCGCCACGCGCAGCTCATCCATCTGAAAATAGCCTTCTTCATCAATCTGTACGAATTTTTTTGGCAGAGGGCTATTCGCGGCTTCAAGCGAACTCATTGATGGGTCTCTGGTTTTTTTTCTGGGCTGTTTTCTGGGCTGTTTTCGTCAGCGCTTTGCTCATGAGCGTGGATGGTGGTGCCTTCTTTATAGGAAATTTCAACTTCATCTGCGGTGACTTGTTCTTTGATCCAATGTCCCCCAGCAGCGTCCCATTTCAATTTGGCGACGGCCCGCCCGGTTTCTTCGGCAAGTTCTTCACCGAGTTTTTCACCGAGTTTTTCTTTGACTGAATATTGAAAATGAACGTCAATCAATGAATCGGCTTTCACGACGACCGGATAGGGATCGTCAAACGTAATTTCCGTGACGTTCGGATTTTTTTCTTTGATCTGCGCTGCAATAACATCTTTGACCTGCTCAATTAATTCGCGGTGGTCTTCGAGAGAAAAAGACGACACTTGATTGGCCAATGTCCACGTCCAGTACATGAATCCTAACAGAATGAGCAACGCGATGTATTTCATAGTGTCCTTAAGCATTTAGCTTCACAGAGCTTCGTGTTTATAATAAAGAAATACTCTAGTCAGATCGAAATGTCTCGGGAATTCGCGCCTTCAACTATCACGCTATAGGGAGGATCTAAATGGCTCAGCGACCAACGTTCACAGAGCTGAGGGAACTCAAAGAGCGCTTACAGAAGCTGTTGCCGGATCAGTTGCGTGACGTCCTCGAAAATCCGCGAGCCTTGGGTTCTTTATTAGAAGAAAAGAGTCCGTTTCTGGGTCGCCAGCTCTTAAGCGCCGCATCAAATCTCTTTGAACCCTTCTCGGCAGCTATGGGTTTGCGGGTTCTGCAGCTCAGTGAAGAACGTATTGAGGTTGTGTTGCCGGATTGGTGGCGCAATCATGATTCTGAGGGAAGTCTGCATAACGGCGCACTCAGTGTTTTAGGCGAATTTACGGCGCGGCTCTTTTGGGAGCGTCACCTTGATCTACGGCGAGCGCAAATGCGGGTCCGGCGGATTGAGGTTAAATTTTTGAAAAAAATTTCCGGAGAGGCGCGGGCCACTTTGCAAATGTCTGAAGCAGAACGCGAGGGCGTTTTATTTCGCCTGCGCTCGCAGGGTGAAGTGACCGTCGAATCAGCTGTGTCGATTTATGATTCGAAAGAACAGCTGGCGGCGCAATTACAGATCGATTGGCAGTTTACTCGGGCTAAAGAACTTCCGCCCGGTTCTCGACAAGATTCTGGAATTTAAAAGGGGCGATTCGTGGACGTCATACCATCAGAAATTAGAACTCAGTCGAGCGAATTCGAGACCAATCGCAACGCCATGAAGGCCATCGTTGAAGAGTGGCGCAAACGGGTTGAGACCGTGAAGGCGGGCGGCGGTCCAGAGGCAGTTAAAAAACATAAAGCCCGGGGCAAGCTGACGGCTCGTGAGCGTATCAATGCGTTGGTTGATGCCAATTCCGCCTTCCTTGAATTTTCAACCCTGGCCGCTTGGGACATGTACGAAGGTGCCGCCCCGGGTGCTGGCATCGTCACCGGAATCGGCATCATTCATGGTATCGAATGTGTCCTTGTCGCCAACGATGCCACTGTAAAGGGTGGCACGTACTTTCCGATGACTGTCAAAAAACATTTGCGCGCCCAAGAGATTGCGCTCGAAAACGGCCTTCCTTGTCTTTACCTCGTCGACAGCGGCGGGGCATTTTTACCGATGCAAGATGAGGTATTTCCGGATCGCGAGCACTTCGGACGCATTTTTTATAATCAGGCCCGCATGTCGGCTCTCGGTATTTCGCAAATTGCCGTGGTCATGGGCAGCTGTACGGCCGGCGGGGCCTACGTTCCGGCCATGAGTGATGAAAATGTCATCGTTAAAGGCAATGGTACGATTTTCTTAGGCGGTCCGCCTTTAGTAAAAGCCGCCACGGGTGAAGTCGTTACTGCGCAGGAGCTCGGTGGTGCTGAAGTTCACTGTGAAGTGAGTGGCGTCACCGATCACCTTGCTGAGGATGATGAGCATGCGCTCGAAATCACGCGTAATATCGTGGCTAATTTGAATCATCAAAAGAAGGTCAGGTTGGCTTTGAAATCAAGCCGTGAGCCTCTCTATAGCGCTGACGAAATTTACGGCGTCATTTCAGCGGATCCACGCAAACCTTTTGATGTCAAAGACGTCATCTCCAGGATCGTTGACGGCAGTGAGTTTCATGAGTTCAAGGCGACCTATGGGCGCACACTCGTCACCGGATTTGCCCACATTTGGGGTTTTCCGGTTGGTATTATTGCGAATAATGGAGTTTTATTTAGCGAAAGCGCCTTGAAGGCTGCGCATTTTATTGAACTTTGCGAACAGCGAAATGTGCCTCTGGTTTTCCTGCAAAACATCACTGGCTTTATGGTCGGCAAGAAATATGAAAATGAAGGCATTGCTAAGCATGGCGCGAAGATGGTGATGGCCGTCAGTAATGCGCATGTACCAAAATTCACGGTGATCATCGGTGGCTCTTATGGCGCTGGTAACTACGGGATGTGCGGCCGGGCCTTTCAGCCCCGCCAACTCTGGATGTGGCCAAACGCCCGGATCTCAGTCATGGGTGGCGAACAGGCGGCGAATGTCTTACTCACGGTCAAAATTGAACAAATGGCTGAAAAAGGCGTGAAGATAGCAGCTGAGGAACAAGAGAGATTTAAAGCTCCGACGCTAGCAAAATATGACCGTGAAAGTTCGGCGACGTATTCGAGTGCACGGCTTTGGGATGACGGCATCATTGATCCCGTCGACACCCGGCGGGTTCTTGCCCTCGGTATTAGTGCGTCTTGCAACCGAGAATGGGGAGAACGCCGTCAGGGTGTTTTCAGAATGTGAGGTCTTGTGCCTAATAATGTAAAACAATGGCAAACCATTAAGGTTGAGAAAAACGATTCATTGGTCACGGTGACGCTGAACCGGCCCGATGTGCGCAACGCTTTTCATCCTTTGATGATTCAAGAGCTGACTGAGCTTTTTAAATCGGTGCTGCCGATCGATGTGGATTGTCGCACTGTGGTTTTACAGGGCGCTGGAAAAAGTTTTTGCTCCGGCGCTGACTTGGGTTGGATGCAGTCAATGGTTGATTTTTCCATGAGCGAAAACATCAGGGACTCAGAGAATCTTTTTGCCATGTTCAAAGCACTGCGGGAGTTTCCGTTACCGCTGGTCGGTCGCGTGCATGGTCACGCCATGGGCGGGGCTCTTGGCCTCATTGCCGTTTGTGATATTGTTGCTGCCGTGACTGGCACGCAGTTTTGTTTCAGTGAAGTTCGCCTGGGCTTGGCTCCGGCGGTGATTAGTCCATTTGTTCTTGAAAAAATGTCGGCGGGTTGGGCGCACCGCTGGTTTTTAACAGGCGATGTTTTTTCAGCTGAACAAGCTTTGCAAAGTGGCTTGGTGCATTTCTGCGGAACAGAGACTGAAGTCACTGGCTTTGTTTCAGGAGTATTGAAATCCTTTGCAGAGAGCGGCCCAGATGCGGTGCGGGCGACGAAAGGCCTTTTGCGCTTTAATTGCGAAAACAGCGATTGGCTGCAGCGTGAATTCACCACGACACGTGCCATTGCTGAGCGCCGCATGAGCCCAGAGGGTCAAGAAGGCCTACGGGGGTTTCTCGAAAAACGCACTCCGGCTTGGAAAAACAACACTCCGTCTTGGAAAAACAACACTCCGGCTTGGAAAAAGAAATGAAGAAAATCGCCATTGCCAATCGCGGTGAAGTCGCCGTCCGCATTATCCACGCCTGCCATGAACTCGGCATCAAAACAGTTCTTTTGCATTCTGAAGCAGACTTTGCGACCCGCGCTTATCGTCTGAGTGACGAAAATGTCTGTATCGGTCCAGCAGCAACGAGTGAGAGTTATTTAAATATTCAAAAAAATATTCAAGGGGCCCTTGCCTCAGGTGCGGATGCGGTTCACCCGGGATTTGGTTTTCTCTCGGAAAATGCCGATTTTGCCCAAGCCTGTGTTGATGCGGGCCTGATTTTTATTGGGCCGCGGGCTGAGACCATTCGCCTCCTCGGGGATAAAATTTCAGCAAAGCAATTAATCCAAAAAGCCAAGGTGCCGACGGTGCCTGGCTATATGGGAGAAAATCAAGACATCACGAATCTCGTCAACGAGGCCGAGCGGATTGGTTTTCCGGTGATCGTTAAGGCAGCGGCCGGCGGCGGCGGGCGAGGGATGAAAGTCATTCACAGCAGAGCCGAAGCGCTTGAGCAAATTCAATCGGCGCAACGAGAGACGAAAAGTGCTTTCGGCTCGGCCACCGTCTTTCTTGAAAAGTATCTCGACCGAGCGAAACATATTGAATTTCAAATCTTTGGAGATTTCACCGGGCGTTGTGTGAGCCTGTTTGATCGCGAATGCTCAGTGCAGAGGCGCCATCAGAAAATCATTGAAGAGGCTCTTTCGCCGTCTCTGGGAGAGACGCTGCGCGAAGAAATGTCCAAAGCGGCGGTGGCCTTGGCGCGCGAGGCTGGCTACTCCGGAGCTGGTACGGTTGAGTTTCTCCTTCAAGACGGCAAATTTTATTTTCTAGAAATGAATACACGTTTGCAAGTTGAGCATCCGGTCACTGAGATGGTTTTGGGTGTTGATCTGGTGAAGGCGCAGATTCTCAACGCGGCAAAATCCTTTGTTATTTGGAAGCCAGAGGAATTACGGCCGCGCGGTCATTCCATCGAATGCCGTATTTATGCCGAGGACCCTTATAACCGTGGGCTTCCCAGCACCGGTCCACTCGGCTACCTGCATTGGCCCGAAGGTCCAGGCCGACGTTTTGAGGTCGGCTTTGAATCAGGTGATGAAATCACGCCGTATTATGATCCGATGCTCGCGAAAATTATTGTTTGGGATGAGAATCGCCCGCGCGCCATTCGAAAAATGCTTCGGGTCTTAGATGAAACCATCGTTTTTGGCGTGAAAGTGAATATTCCCTACCTCAAAGAAATTCTTTCGCACCCAGATTTTGTCAATGGCACGATGACGACGCAGTTTATTCAAACGCATTTCCCTGAAGGACTTGATCCTGTTGAATTAGGTGTGGTGGAAAAAACGTTTGCAGAAAAATCTTATCCTGTTTGCACCTCGTCGCTGAAAGAAGCTGCCACGGTGAGTGAGACCCCATGGAGTGGTTTCTGGAGGGGCATATGAAGAAACTTGAATTCGAAATCAACGGTGAAAAAGTGCAAGGCATCGCCGAGATGATCGGTTCGGTGTTATGGTTAAATGTTCAGGGGCGCACTTATACTTTTGAACCACCCATCAAAGAAAATCGTCGCGGTCGCCAACAAAAGACGGCTGGCAATGGTGAAGTGCTGGCACCAATGCCGGGAAAAGTAATTAAGGTCTCAGTGGCTGTGGGGGAAGCTGTCAGCTCCGGTCAAGTTTTGCTGGTGCTCGAAGCTATGAAAATGGAGTATACTTTAAAGGCTCCTGGCGGCGGAAAAGTGGCAGGGATTAATTGCACAGCCGGGCAGCAGGTGACATTGGGGCAAAATCTTCTCAAACTTGACCTCACCCAAGGAGAGACATGAGCCGCAAAATCTCAATCGTAGAAGTCGGTCCGCGCGATGGCCTGCAAAACGAGAAAAAAGTTTTAAGTGAAGAGGTGCGTTTGCAATTTGCCAGGCGCCTGGCAAAAGCTGGAATCAAGAACATTGAACTCGGCGCTTTTGTGTCTCCGAAATGGGTGCCGCAAATGGCCGGTTCAGGCCCACTCATGCAAAAAGCCCTGCAACTGCAACGCCAAGGTGAAATTTCTAAAGACGTGATTTTTTCAGCTCTCGTACCGAATCAAAAAGGCATGGAAGATGCGATTCAAATTGGCGTGAAGAATGTGTCTATTTTTGCCTCCGCCAGCGAGACGTTTTCACAAAAAAACATCAATTGCTCCATCGAAGAAAGTTTTGTGCGTTTTACGGAAGTTCTCGCACGCGCGAAGCCCTTGAAGATGAAAGTGCGCGGTTATTTGAGCATGTGTTTTGGCTGTCCATTCGAAGGAGAGGTGCCTGAGCAGCAAGTGGTTCGTTTAGTGAAACGACTCACCAAACTCGGCGTCTATGAAGTATCGATTGGTGATACTATTGGTGTAGCTCATCCGAAACAGGTGCGCAGTCTCGTTGGAAAACTTGTCAAAGCGGTGGGTTCTAAAAAACTTGCGATGCATTTTCATGATACGCGCGGCACGGCTTTAGCCAATATTCTCGCCAGTCTTGATTTCGGCATTCGCACTTTTGATTCCAGCCTTGGTGGGCTTGGTGGTTGCCCGCATGCGCCGGCTGCCACCGGAAACGTCGCGACCGAGGATGTGCTTTATATGCTTCACGGAATGGGATTTTCTTCCGGCATCAATTTGCCTGAGTTAATTGCGATAAATAAGTGGATGGCTGGCGAAATTGGCCATGAACTGCCTTCGCTAGTGGGTAAAGCGGGATTGCCGAGAGTTTAAGGTGATTGCTGACATTGCACTGAGTGGACAGGAGCTTTCGCCTAGTTCGCATAGATAACCCCAATGTTGCATAAACTTTCGGTCGGAACCGCTGACGCTTGCTCCAGAAGCCCGAATCTGACGACTTGCTCGGAAAATCTGGACTCAACGTACGGTGTACGTACGCCTCGTCCAGATTTTCCTGCGCGAGCCCCCACCTTCGGGCTTCTGGAGCATTCCGACTCGAAAGTTTATGCAACATTGGGGATTATTAATAGAAAACGCCTTCGCGCCAGGGCCCTGGCCCCCTTTCTGCATTTTAAATTATTGTGACTCCAAAAGTAAGGTTCAGAGCCAATCAATCAGGCTTGATTGACTAATTTTTTGACAGTGGCCTAGCGAATATGGTCTCTGAAAAGGACTTATGCTCGGTGATTTGTTTGACTCAAAAGCGATGCGAAACCTGATGTTGGCGTTGAATATCGTCATCGTGGTTTTTTATGCGTGGTTTGTGTCAATGATGGCTGAGCCCAATCCAATCCTACCGTCTTCGGTCATTAAAAAATCATCAATTAAAACCAAGCAAGGTGAGCAAAGTCTCTTTGTGGCCTATCACACAGAAGCGGGCCGGGTACTTTCAGAAAAGATTGCGCAGAATGTATCAACCGTCAGTTCATTTTTAAGTACGATTGGCCCCTTTAAGAATCCGCCTGTGCTTGTGGTGACGGAGCTTGAACCGGATTTTTATCAAGTTACAGATTCACGTATTGTCTTAGGGTCTAATTTGGCCTCGCAACCAGGAGAGCTGCAGCACGCACTCCTCAAAGTTTGGCTATTGCAAAATGCTCGAGAGGAAATTTACCGGTCGGTTTTACGTTTAGAAACATCAGCCGACTTACTTTTTGCTTTAATGCAGGGTGAATTTCAATTATCTGATTTAGGCTGGCCTTATCAACCAGCGTTTTTTGAATCAATTGCCAGTCTACCACGTGTTTGCCGAAGCGGCTGGATGCCACTTGATTTGCGGCAAATCTGTAAAAGCAATGACTCGCATTTGCCCAGTGAACTTAGTCTTCGGCCGTTTATTGGTGGGCTCACTTTTAAAGCTTACGAAAATCTCGGTTTCTTTTCGCGTTTAAAATTTGTGCGGCTTTTTTCCGAAAGTTTGAAAGATCGAAAGCTGGCTGAAGCGTCGATTGATTTGCAGCCTCTCACACTTTCAGCTTGGCGGACTCGCGCATTAAATGAGTTGGCTCTGTTGACTGGCCCTGTTGCGCAACAGATGGCTGATTTCAATATAGAAGTGTTGCGCCTAGAAAAAAAGGCGGACTTGATCAGTCCCAAAGGTCAGCTCGCAACAGAGATCCAATCGAGTACGGTTGATTTTGTTTTTTATTCAGAGCGCATTAATGAGACCCCAATGTTGCATAAACTTTCGAGTCGGAATGCTCCAGAAGCCCGAAGGTGGCGGCTCGCGCAGGAAAATCTGGACGAGGCGTACGTACACCGT
>JAYVXN010000425.1:0-12089 GCA_043785085.1 Bdellovibrionales bacterium
CGATACGGCACTTATACACGCGTACAATACTGGCGATGTGTATTCGCACATGGCAAAGGAATTCTACGTAAGCAGTCTCTCTGAACAAGAGGGGCAAATGACTCTTGCCGAGTTTAAGGCCGCAAGACCTGACCTTCGCGACCGTATGAAAACTCTAGTGCTGGCTATCATCTACAATGTTCAAGCGCCACTTATCGCATCGAGGTTAAAGATTTCAATGAGAGAAGCCGAAGCGCTTCGCCAAAAAAAAATTCTTGAATCAATTTCCAGTTGTAAGACAGGCACTAGAGGACTCAAGTGTGTATGGCGCAAGCAGAGGGTACGCTTATACAGTGACGAGGCTACGTCGCCACATCAATAAAAATTACCGAGTTACGCATTGGACGAAAAATTTTCTTCGGAATACGCCAATTCAGGGCTCTGCAACGGCAGTGTTTAAGAAGGCTGTTGTATCAATAGACCAAGAATTTCTCGGAACAGACACTTTTATAATTCTGACCGTTTACGATTCCGTTGTTCTGGAATGTTCTTTTGATATTCGAAACGAAGTTGCGACACGAGCCCAGCAGTTGATGAAAAGTGCCGTGAGGTCATTCTACCCGGCCCTGAATGGCAGTGTTGATATTAATATCGAACATCCGCAGTGTTGGAATAAAAAAGGAAATCCCGACAGTCTCGAGAAGTTTTTTGCAGACCCAAGTTTCAATTTTAACTTGGTAAACGAAGATGGCTCTCATGCACATTGATAACACACCACAAATTGACCAAGAGAATTCTGAAAGTGTTCAACGGGTGGATTCTCTACTCACATTAATAGCAAAAGTAATGGTGGATCGAGACCTTCGATCCAAGGAGGCCTTAAAGGAAAAAAACGACAATGGAGAATGCGACTGCAAGACCACAAATCAACCTGATAAAGTATGATGACGTCCCCCGCGACGACCTCATAAAAATTAGGGTTCTGATTTATTCACGTTTTTCCACCGACAATCAATCTTCGGCAAGCACAGAAGATCAGGCGCGGATGGTCCGGCGTGCCGTCCAGATTGGTAACATCAGACCTCTGCTTTTCGAAGGCAAAAACTTCGAAATCGTAGGTGAGTTTAAGGACGAGGCCGTTTCTGGTTTTGGAGTTGTTGGGCGTGATGGTTTGGATTCAGCACTGAATATGATTCGCGCCGGTCAAGCCGACGTGATTGTCGTTTCAGATTTCAAACGGTTCCTTCGTGGAATGGGCATAGCTCTCCAAATCTATGATTTTCTTCAAGAGCATGGCGCTGAACTTATCGCCGTGAGTGATGGATTCTCCAGCGCACAAAAAAATGCGCGCCTCATGTTCATGAACAAGGCTTACGCATCGGAAGAATTTCTTGAAAGTGTTAGTATAGACACCCAGCGTTGATTGAACGAGCGTCGTTACGAAGGATTTTCTGATGGTCACCTTTGGTTTGGCGTAAGTTCGAAAGCTTCCAGACAGACCATGATAAAAGGAAAACTAAAAGACTCACACTTTGATTATTTCATTGTCGAGCAACAGGCTGAAGTAGTCCGAAGGATTTTTCGAATGTCAGCTGATGGTCTTAGTCAGAGGGAAATAGCCAAGATTCTCAATGACGAATGCATACCTTGTCCCGGCTGCTATTACAAAACTGGGGCTCTCAAAGAGAATCTGGTTCAGCGTCCCACATGGGCTGATCGGTCCATCTTTCAGATCTTGAATAACAAGAGTTATTGCGGAATCATCGAGCGCGGAAAAACAAAAATTATCAAAAAGAGTGACGGCACCAAGCAAACGATAGACGTGCCTAGATCCAATTGGGTTGTCATTGAGCGGCCAGATATTAGAATTGTGAGCCAAGAGTTGTGGGACAGCGTTCGGGAAAGATTCCGTGACTACAACCTTAGAAAACTAAAATCGGGGTCTAAGGGGAAGCCGTTTCGGCACGATGGACAGGTGAACCACATTTTCACTTCACTGTGTAAATGTGTGTGCAACGGGCCGGTAGTTGTCGTCACCGGGCATAAGGGAGGTTACTACGGTTGTCGGAATGCCCATCGGCAGAAGACATGTTCGAACAAAAGAGTTATCGCCGGAAAAAAGTTGGAACTTCCCATTCTTGATTTTTTGGCGAGCCAATTAAGGCGCGACGATGTCTGTAAAATACTGGCTCAGAAATATAATGAACTTAGAAAATCACGAATTTCGGCGGACAATGGAGGGATTGACCGCGCCGCTCAAAAATTGGCTGATGTCGAGCAGTCGATATCCAATATTGTGAAGGCTATTGAGCTGGGCGCGGTTTCTGACGTTCTGATTGAAAAACTCAAACAGCTTGAAAATGAAAAATACAATCTCAGCGGAAAAATAAAATTTCTGAGTGGCACCGACCAAAATGAAATCTACATCACACCGTCAGTGATAAAAGGTAGGTTCGAGGAAATTCCAGAACTGCTCCGAACGAGCAAACCATTTGAGGTTCACAAAGCCCTTCGGCCACTACTCGGCAAAGATGGTATCAAGCTGACTTACAAAACTAATACTGACGAAAAGGGAGAGCACTGGGCTGAAGGATCTTTCAATCTCGGTAAGGCTCTGACCTTCGTTGAAAGCCTTGGTTATGGTGATTCGGCATCTATCAAACACGAAGTGCCATTCTCGATTCGGCTAGGTTGAGAACCGCTTATAAAATAATAAAGCGGGAGTACCTGTCTCTTCATCCGGCTTCTCGACGCCAGGGCCTGGTAGTACCTGTTTTGCAACTTTGATTGACGGAGTATTGTTTTGATCAATCAATGCTTCTACATAAAAACTCCTAACGGCAGCTTGGCTGAATTTCTTTTTGAAATCTTCCACGCCTCTATTTATTGCCTCTACCGCTAGCCCACGCCCTCGATGGTTCTCGCACACGGCGTAAGCCAAACTAAACCGGGCGACGCCTTTGTATGGCTCGTCTTCGACAAACATCGCAAGGGCTTGAACTTTTCGATCAACGAGTTTCACGTAGTCGAATCTTTTTGCGCCAGCAACCTCACCGGATTTCAGCAGGTAGTCGCCTTCCATTTCGCTAGGATCAATTGGCATTCCGGAGTCCAACGCTTGCTGGTAACTCACAAGTGCTTCCATGGGATTGGCCATCAGTGACATATCATTCTCCTGACCGGTCAAAGATCTGCGGGCTATACACTTTTTACCTTCAAGTCCTTGTCAAACTCACGAACCGTAGCGGTCTTTTGTTCGCCCTTCCAATCATAGGTTTTACCATTAAATTCAAAGCCCATTTTCTGCCAGAAGCCAGAAACATCATTGTCATTGGAAATACCGAGGCGAATCTTTTTACAACCGAATGCCCGAAAAACGTAGTCTTCTGCAAGTTCATAGCAGTTTCGACCAAGGCCACGAGAAAACAGATCTTCAGGAATTAGCAATAACCCTAAATAACAGATTTCTTTTTCCGGATGATGAGCGTGAACATCGAGGATTCCAATAGGTTGATCGTTGAGTTTTATAATCAAGCACTCTTTGAAATATTCCTCGCCGTGTTTTTTGGGCCCATCGACAATGGCATGTTTTGCCATTTGCAGGGTCGGAAGACATCCATCGACCCTTTGAAAATAGGTGGGTGAGCGTTTGAAAATCTCTAAAACTTGAGCGGCGTCCGACTCAGTGCAAACTTGAAATTCTAGATGTTCCTTTTTGTAGTTATTCGATTTGCCTGAATGCAATCCTGACACTGGAGTTTTGAGATCATCCCAGTACCTGCCCTTGCGGCGACATTCTTTTTGTCGCAAGGGATTCAGTGGATAGGTGATCTTTTCAGTCGGAAATTCCTGCGTTTCACCAATGCAAAGATAAATGACGTCCTCATCGGTGTCATTTATGAGAGCATGGGAAAGGCCGGTATTTGAGGGATACGCAGCAAAATCATCAGGCCCAATTGTCTTTACAAAACCATCAAGCCAAACTGTTGGGTTTCCTTTGATTACATAGACGAACTCTTCCTCATGCGTATGTGCATGAGGGAAAGCACTCCGTGTGCCTGGAGGTAAATAGTCATAGGAAATTCCGAGGCTCTTGAGTCCAATGTGATCTGTCAGCCTAAAGCCTTCACCAAAAGTTTCGTTGTCACCTGGATAATGAAAGGGCTTTCTTTTTCCTTGAACCTTGCAATCCAAAATGTGGGGCGATGGTTCTTTTGCTCTCTCAGATTCTTTTATTGGCCCAGGTAAACCGTTGTGTGGACCTAGCGAATGAGTCGGTGGATTTTCCCACCATATCTGGCAGTCCTTTTTAAGTTCAGGGTTGATGGGAAAAGAACAGAGGTTTTCCTTCTTTGTCTTGTCTCCAGCAACGAGAAGATGAACTTCGGTATCCGTATTGTTAATAAACGTGTGAGCGATGCCAGTTCCGGCAGGAAATCCAACGGCGAAGTGTTCACTAAGATCGTGAATATAACCGTTGAGCCAGAGATGCGGTTTCCCTTGGAGAACAAAAACAAATTCTTCCTCAAGACTTTCGGCATGTGGGCTTGATGTTCGGCATCCCGGAGGCAGAACAATATGATGGACAGCGATCCGATTGAAATCAACAGTACGTCCAATATCAGAATCAATCACTCGAATGAAGTTCACTGGTGTTTCTGTTGGTGAAGTCGATTCAGTTCTTGTCGAATAGTGCGCGACAAATCGAGATAAAGGCTCTGGCCAATCTGACTTGGTATCAACTTTGCGATATTCTTTATCTAAGGTCATAAGCACTCCCGTCTGGGCATCAGCATCCGGGAAGCCCCCAGAGCCCCTCCGTCAGAAGGAAAGAATTTTGGATTTGAGTCGGTGCAGGTTCTACACCGGAGAAATTGGCGTCCCTATGCCGCTCAGCTTAGGAACGATTGTTTTCTTTACGCAGCGTAGCGGTTAAGTCCTTGAACAGTCAAGAAAATCTCCAATTCATTTCTGGTTCCCAATGGTGGTTCCTTGGCGGTGTGATTCTGGTTCCTCTTGTGGTTCCCGATAAAAATGCTGGTTCCGTGGGAACCACAATCATTCAAAAGTTCTCTTTGAAAAATCCAATCATGTGCTCGATCTTGGCATTTATTTCGGCAGGCACTTGCGTAGCGTCAATCAGTCCCATGGCAATGCCACGAGCCACGGCAGCTTCAGGTTGGTTCCGCAATTGGTAGAAGCCATAGAGTTCTTTGCGTGGACCAGAATAATAGGCGTGGACTTGGTCATCTAGGTCAAAGACGGTGATTTTGCCATCACGCCAGGTCTTAAAATTGGCCTCAAGTTTGGCGAGTTCTTTTTCCATCTCAGCTTTATAAACGTCGTCAGCTAGGCGTCGCAGTTCTCGTTTTTCAGACTTGGTAAACTCGATCATGGCAGTACCCGTTAAGCGCCCTTTTTATGCTTTGCAAGGCCCTCTGTGATGAACTTGCGCATAAGGGTCTGGTAGGGAACTTCCATCTGCAAAGCCAACGCCTTTAGCCCCGTGATGACTTCTTCGGGCAGGTTGACGCTCGTCGGGTGTTTGCGTTTGGTCTTAGCCTTGGAATAGGCCTCCTTGACAGCCTTGGCGTTAAACTTGACGCTCGCATAGCCCTTTTCATTCTTTACATAGTTCGGCATAAAGACTCCTCTCTTTCTTATTCATTTTCCGAATGTGGATAATTCGGATTCCAGAGCCACGGATCGTAAAACAGACGAAAACATGCTTAAGGGTCCAAGTAAGGCCAAGGATTCCATATCTTGGCTCATTCACCTTGGGGCTTACCTGCTCACCCAGCGCCCTGATGGCCTCTGGCTGGCTAAATACAGACTCAGCTTCGTCAATGGTGATCTCGTGCTTGATGAAATTCTTGGTGCGATTGCCGAGGTCCCATTCAAACGCAAAATAGGGCTGACTTTCAATCCAATCTACAAGCCACTGAATGAACTTAAAAGCCGCCATAGTGATTTACACTATATTACACTATTATTCACTATGTCAAGAATTCGTTTTCGGGCCGCGATTTAAGAGTGGTTTAGTAACTTAAGGTAAAAGTGAGTCTTCAAAAGACTTGGCCCCAAACGAAGACATCTTAAGTCGCTTTCCGTCATGGTTTAATTGGCTTGCTTCGTCTTTAGTCGTCTTCCATACTTTAAGCATCAGCGAAGGAGAATGAATGGCGACCAGCGAGCGATGGCTGTCAGTCGAAGATATTGCCGCCCATCTAGCGGTTTCAAAGGAAAGCGTTTATCGCTGGGTGGAGAAGGGTAAACTACCATCTTACCGCGTTGGGCGACTTCTGCGTTTTTCGAGCAGTGAGGTGGACAAGGCGGTACGCGAGGGCCTCTTGGCGGAAGAGGAGCCAGCTACCAATTCGATCAGGCCAGTGGCGCAAAAGTTGGTGGAGAAGTGAGCAAATTCGCCAAGAGAGTTGTTTTATCAAAGAGGATATTTCTGTCATCAAGGGGGTTTTGTGATTAAAGGGAACGGCAGCTTCAAAAAAATTGGTCAGCTATTATTATTTCTGTCGATAGCGACTGCATTTCCCAGCTGGCATGACGTCAAGGCTACTGGAGCCGATGATGACCTTCAGATTTTGCTTGTTCGACCAAATGTCGAAAACGTGATTGATGTCCAGCAGATTACTGTGACCTTCAACAAACCAATGGTTCCTCTCGGTGACTTTGAGAAGCTGGCTAAAGATTTTCATATCGAAGTGTCGCCCAAGGCCGAATGCCAATGGAGATGGCTCAATAATAGCACGATAGCTTGCCAACTAAATCAGGCGCTTCCCCCCTCAAATTCGTACAAGATCACCGTGCCGTCTGGAATTAAGTCACTTGATGGCAGCGTTCTCAAATCGTCGAAAACGGAAACTTTCACAACGCTCCACTGGGATCTAGTGAATAAAGAAATCGATTGGAAGGGACCCGATTCGCCTATTATCTATTTAACGTTCAATCAATCGATGGACCTTGGCTCACTTCAAGCAAATTCTGAAAGCGCCTGTGGAAAATTGAATGTTGCAAAAGTTAAAGACTCGGTTGGAGCAGACCTGGGAGTCGATCAGTCTCGAACCTATGTTTACACCTATGAGCGCCCTATCGGAATAGGCAAAAGCTGCCTCCTCGATATCAAAGGTAATGCTAAATCTGCAATGGGCTCGGTGCCGTCTAAGCCTTTCTCCTACAGCTTCACGACTTATCCAGATTTCAAAATTGCCTCTGTGCAATGCCACGATAGAATCACAGGTAAAACTGTTGACGCAAAAACGATACAAATTGATGGATGCAATCCTGATTTTGGCCTGAGCGTAAATTTCACAGCGCCAACCACTGGCAAAAACTTAGCGGGAAAAGTTAAGACTGAACCGCTGTTTGGTTGGTCTCCAGGGGGCGAAGGCTCACCAGAGTATTATCAACAGTATCCTGATGAGGAATTCCAATCTATTTACTTTCGTAGCCCAATGAATGGCGCAGGAAAACACAAAGTTCAGTTCCTTGGACTTAAAGATCGGTTTGGCCGCCCACTTGTTGGCCAAGATCAGATCAATGTGACCACCAGTGATTTTTCCCCGATGCTGCAACTGCCTGATGGCTATGGCGTACTTGAGAAGTTTGGACCGCATCAACTTGGATTTAGCGGGGTCAATGCCAAAGAAGTTGACCTCGATTATTATCAGAGCCACAGCCTAGCTGATATCAAGATGTGGACTTCCTATAACGTTTGCGAGTCTTCTGATCCCAAGTCCCGAAAGGAATTTATCTTCAAAGATCGGATGAAACGAACGGTTCTTAGATCGGCGGCACAACTGAATGTCCCCTTCTCAGCGCCGATCAATCTTTCTGAGATAGCTCCTGATTATAAGTACGGAATGTTTGTCGGCAAAATGGAGTCGGCTCGTGACATCAGTGGTGCCCCATTTGCCGCCCATCGAGTCTGCAGTAATTTCTTTTCAGTTGTCACGGACCTTGGGATCATGGCGAAAGTGGGATTTTATAGCTCTGGGATTTGGGTCAACTCAGTTAAGTCGGGAGCACCCGTTCAAGGGGTTAGAGTTGGCCTCTTTAGCGAGAAAGGATCCATTTTTGAGGGAACCACAGATGCAAAAGGTTTTCTCGAAGTGCCTGGAGCCCAGAAGTGGGATCCTGAACGATCAAAATACGGCAATTGGGGTGAGGCAGAACGCCTTTATGTCGTTGCTGAATCAAAGGACGACTTCTCAATGCTGCCCTTTGAAATTGGACGAAGGGGTCTTGATTATTACGAGTTTAATCAAACTTTTAATCCACTCAAGGAGTCTACCAACCACATTGTCTACGCCATCACAGATCGCCCACTCTATAAACCTGGGCAAAAGGTCAATGTCAAAATTTTTGCTCGTCATTGGGAACCTAGAACATACGGGTTACGACCAGCCAAAGAAATTAGCGTCGATGTTCAGGATGCTCTCAACAAATCTATTTTTACCAAAACAGTTAAGTTGTCAGAATTTGGTACGGCCAGTTTTAGTTTCGATCTAGATGCCAGCAGCCCATTGGGTACATATAATATAACTGCCCATGCTGACGCGTTTGAAGGAGTGGCGGGACAATTCGATGTGCAAGTTTTCACGCTTCCCGTGTTCAAGGTCCAAATAGAGCCCAAAAAAGAGAATTTTGAGGTTGGGGATTCCGCGAACTTTCTGACGACAGCCCGATATCATTTCGGAGGTGGTGTTCCCAACACTGCTGGTGAATACACAGCTAATTTCACTCCTGGGTATTGGCACCCAAAGGCTCCTAAATGGGAAAACTTTACCTTTGAGAACGCTCTCGATCTAAATATTCTGGGTTACGAAAAGCCACGCGCCGCTGAGGTCAAGCAGATTGCTAAAGGCGAGATTAAAACTGACAAGAATGGCGACGTGACTTCGGGAGTGGTACTTCCTAATGATCAATTGAAGTCTTACGGAAAGCTCGAATATGGAGTTGCCTTCCATGACGATAGGGGCAAAAACATTGCTGGGTATAGCGCGGTAGAAATTTTCTACTCGAAATTCAGTCTTGGGATTAAAACTCCAAAATGGGCCTATGAGGCCAAAGAAGAAATCACGCCAGAAGTTGTTGTTCTTGATCACGCTGAAAAACCAATAGCTGGCGTGACTGTTGAGCTTAAGTTAGTCAATCGAACGTACAAGACCGTTCGACGTCACGGCGAAGGCAGTTATTTTTACTACGACACAAAGACAAAGGACCGCGAAATTGCGACTTGTACCTTCAAGAGTGCTGAAAGCCCCAAGGGCTGTGGACTGAAATCTAAGGCGGCTGGTGATCACTATATTGTCGCAACAGCAAAAGATGCTCGCGGTCGTACAACACAGACTGCATTGCAACGTTATGTGACTGGTAAGGAATACATTGGTTGGTTTCGTGAAAATCATGACCGCATCGACGTTATCCCCGAAAAGAAAACCTATAAGATTGGTGAGACAGCCAAATTTATAATCAAGAACCCATTCCAAGAGGTAGACGCACTTATTACCATCGAAAGATTTGGGATTTTGAAACAGTTTAGGAAGAAGCTCACTACTGGCGCGGAGGTCATTTCATTTCCCATTGACTCGAAGGACTATGCTCCTGGGTTTTACGTAGGGGTTCAACTCATTAAAGGGCGTGTTTCAGAAAAAATCGAAGGTGGAGTGGATCTTGGGCGACCTTCTTTCAAAATGGGTGTTACGCAAATCAATGTTGAAGATCCTGACACTGTTCTTAAGGTTACAGCAACGCCAGATCGTGAACAGTATGAACCAGGCGAAAAGTCAAAGGTCTCTTTATCGGTTACATCTCCAGGTGGAAACGATATCGCCGAGCTTTCGGTAGCCGTAGTGGATGAGAAAATCTTGCAGCTGTCTGGCGACTACCAGGGGCGATACAAGCTTCACGACAAGTTCTACAATCTTCGTGGCGGTGACGTAATAACCTCACAGATGTTGTCTTTTCTGATTGGCCGTCGACATTTTGGAAAAAAAGGTGCCCCTGCAGGAGGTGACGGAGATTCTAACGACAATAAGGTCAGGAAAAACATTCTGCCTTTGGCTTATTGGAATCCCACCGTAAAGACAGACAAAGCTGGCAAAGCCGAGGTTTCGTTTAGTTTGCCAGATAATTTAACGACCTGGCGTGTCCTGGTAGTTGCTGCAGATCAGAAGCATCGATTCGGGTTCGGAAGTGGAACATTTAGAGCCGCAAAAAAAGTAATGATAGAACCAGCATTGCCCAGCTTCCTTACGGAGGGTGATAAGCTAAATTCTCGGTTTACGGTTTTCAATCGAACTGGTGCTGCTGCCGATATAAAGAGCACAATCAAAACGACGGGAGTTGAGGTTCAGGGCAGTTCTGAAAAACAAATCAAGATTCCAAGTGAAGGAAAAAGTTATTTCGATTGGGCTGTAAAAACACCATTTGGAAAAACTGCAGCCACTTTCGAGGTTCTGGCGACCGCAACTGGCGGAAAGGATGGGATCAAGGAAGCGATTCCGATCTATCCGTATGCCTCTTATGAGACCTTTGCAAATTATGGGTCAACGACTGATTCAAAAATATCTGAGAGTCTGCAAATTCCCGATGGTATTAGACCAGAATTGGGCGGCTTGGAGGTACTGGTCAGCCCGACATTGATTTCGCACCTGGATGACTCATTCAGGTATCTCTTTAGCTATCCATACACCTGCTGGGAACAAACTATGGTGAGGGCTGTTTCGCTCGGCCAATATATCCGCCTCAAGCAGTATCTTTCAATCCCAGAACTAAGTAAGGATCCCAAATCATGGGCAGGCGAACTGCTCAGTGAAATGCCAAAATTTCAATACGACAATGGGGCAATGGCATTTTGGAAGCCTGATCCAAGGACAATTGATCCCTACTTGTCAGTATTCACAGCACTTGGGTTGCAGTGGTTGAAAGAATCAAAGGTTAAATCACCTGATTCTGCACGCGAAAAATTGTTTGGTTATGTTCATCGCCTGGCGCAAGGAACTGAGGCCTTTCCGAATTACTATACGATAAAGTCGAAAGCGACTGTTTTGGCGATGGCAGCATACGTATTAGCGCAAGAGGGTGAAAATACCGTTGCACTTGCGAACAAATTATTCCAGGACCGACAGAATCTGAGTCTCTTCGGGAAGAGTTTTCTCTGGATGGCTGCGGCGAAGTTCAAAGAGACCAATCCATTGCTTACAACACTTAAGAATGAAATTTATAGCTCTGCCGATTTAACTTCTGGAAGTATTCAGTTCAAGGAGCAACACGACGATGGCTTTGTTCAGATTCTTCACAGCACGACCAGAACTAATTGCAGTCTCTTGAGCGCGATGCTGGTAGAGGATCCCAAGGGTAAATTCGTTGAACCTTTGGTTCGTTGGATTATCGCTGGTAGAAAGTCAAATCGATGGAACAATACCCAAGAAAATCTGTATTGTCAGAATGCTCTTGCTCAGTATGCAACTTATTATGAGAAAGATACTCCAAGCTATAGCGTATCTGGGTCTGCGATGGGTCAGCCTGTAAAGGGCTCATCATTTAAGAGCTTTAAAGACACCCCTCATTCCGAAAGCATTTCATTCACGCCTGCCGTGGTTGGAAAGAAATCATCTTTAAATCTCGAAAAAAATGGAAAGGGTCGTCTTTATTACACGGCAAGAATGCGAATAGCATACAAGGACGTGCGAACGAGCCCAGTCAATTCGGGAATGCAGGTGGGTCGGACTTACTTTGTTAAGGGGCCAGACGGGGCCTGGCAAAAGCAAGGGAACCTCGTGAAGCTCAAACGAGGCCAACTTGTTAAAGTCGTTCTAAAGGTTAGCATACCCGCAGTTAGAAACCAGGTTGTTTTGGACGATCGTCTTCCTGCTGGTCTTGAGCCTGTTAACACCGCACTTGGGGGCACATCCAAGGCGGACGCGAGCGCCGAGAAAAACAATACTTCTGGGGGCTATGCATGGGATGAGGACGACGATTGGTATGGATTTTATTCAAGTGGCGGTTTCTATCATCGTGAGATGAGGCTCCATTCAGTTCAATACTTTGCGAATTTTATGAGTGCTGGGGAATTTGAAATGGCTTACGTC
>JAYVXN010000426.1:0-3785 GCA_043785085.1 Bdellovibrionales bacterium
CTCTTCATTGGTGTTCAAAATATTGACCTTAAACATCTCTTCGACTTTTTTGAGCTTTCCCGGTGACCGGTTGGTCACGTAGATATTTTCTGGAACGACAGTTTTACTGTCGATGAGCGATTGGATAATCGCCTGGCCCATGTGGCCGGCACCTATAAATCCGATTTTTCTATGACCCAGCAAGTCTTTCTCCTTGTAAAGTCATGGTTGTCACTCTCTCTATTGGTAACTTGTTCTATGGAAGTCGTCTAGCCTTAAAAATTAATCACGCGCCCCAAAAACCGCGGTGCCAATTCGAACAAAAGTAGCCCCTTCTTCTATCGCCCAAATATAATCGTGGGTGGTCCCCATCGACAAATGACTGAAGTCACTGGAATCTGAAAAATAAAGCTGACGCCAATGCGCCTGAGCGTCTTTCAATTCGCGAAACCAAGAGCGGCCTTGGCTTTCTGAATCCGTTAATGGGGGTAGCGCCATAATTCCGCGCAAACGAATACCCGGCAGCAGCAAACACTGAGAAATGGTATCATTCGCCTCACTCAATAAAAAGCCAGCTTTTGTCTCTTCGGCGCCGATGTGAATCTGCAACAAAATATCTTGGCGAAGTCCGAGGTGCACCGCCTGCTCTGAAATCACCTGAGCAAGTTTCATTCGATCGACGGAGTGAATGAGTTTAAAACGGCCGACAACCAGTTTCACTTTATTGGACTGCAGGCGGCCGATAAAATGCCAGTTCAAATGCGGTGCTTGCTGCACCTTATCCACAGCCTCTTGCACATAGTTCTCACCAAAGTCGGTTTGGCCAAGGGCCGCCGCCTCGAGAATATTCTCTAGCGGCTTGGTTTTTGAGACCGCGATGAGCTGCACATCTTCAACGGCTCTGCCTGCACGCATACAAGCAGCGGCAATTTCGGAGCGAATGTGTTTAAGATTTTCGGCGATTGACATGCCAAGAATTTTCTAAAAGTAGTTTTTCAAGCAATGCGACTGGCAAGCCAACGACATTGTCGATCGGCCCATTGATACTCTCAACGAAAAGCCCTGCCTCTCCCTGAATCCCGTAAGCTCCCGCCTTATCAAGCCCATCCCGACTGGCCACATATCTCTGAATTTCGTCATTTTGTAGTTTTCGAAAAGCAACAGAGGTGGTTTCATGCCCGACCACCTCTTGCCCTGAATCAACGTCCAGGAGGCAAATTCCTGTCGTCACCCTATGCGTTTGTCCAGAAAGTTGACGAATGTAACGTTCACTTTCGAGCAGGTCTTTCGGCTTGCCCAAAACTTGTTCATTGAAAATCACCAAAGTATCCGCCGACAAAATTAAAATTCTTTGTCCTTTCGCGACCTTGTTCGCGACCTTGTTCGCTGCCTTGTTCGCTGCCTTGTTTGCCCAGACCAAAGCCCTGGCCTTTTGTTTGGCCAGATCCTTAATCTGCTCATTTAAACTTAGGTTTTCGTTTGGAATTTCCGATATTTGAACTGGAGAGACTGAGAAAAGAAATCCAGCCTTCTCCAAAAGCTCTTTGCGCCGTGGTGATTGCGAAGCAAGAACAAGCGTGTGCATAGAGTTGTTACATCACAGGAAGGTTCCGATGGGAAGCGAAATACTACCTCTTCTCTTTATCTTGATCGCTGGGGTTGCGGTCTATCTCTTTGTGTCGATCATGTTTGCTAAAAACAATGATGCCCAATCACTTTCGTGGGCTTCTGCTGATGAACCGATTAAGTCAAAATCAAAAATTATCGAGGTGTCCCGTAATCTCGTCCATCAATTCACCCTCGGACACGCCGTTCGCTATAAAAACCAGAAATACCGAAAACGCGTCGAAAAGAAAATTCTGACGTCTGGCTTAAATCGTATTCTTAATGTCGATGAATTCATCGGTCTGCAAATTCTTTGGGGCGTTTTGTTTCCGATCATCGCCTTGATCCTAAATTTTGCTCTGCAAATGGATATCCCATATTTATTAATTCTTGCCGTTGTTCCTTTTGGCATGGTGATGCCCCATTCACATTGCAAAGCCGAATTCAAAGCCCGTCAGATTTCGGTGCTTGCCGATTTGCCCTTTTTCATCGATCTCCTTGCCTTGGCCACCGAAGCCGGCCTTGATTTTCAAGGAGCCATTCAGCGCATTGTCGAAAAGGCTGGCGATGCAAGTGTCCTCGCCCAAGAGCTCAATGGCGTCTTGCGCGATATCACTCTGGGCAGCTCCCGAGCACAAGCGCTAAAAGCTCTGGCCACCCGATTGGATATTCCTGAGATCAACAGTTTTGTAAACGTGGTTGTTGATGCCGATTCAACCGGATCGAGCATTGCCAAGGTTCTCAAAGATCAGTCGATTCAAATGCGCCTGGAGCGCTTTGTCCGCGCCGAAAAAGCCGGAGCGCAGGCATCGCAATTGATTTTAATTCCTTTGATGCTCTTTATTTTACCAGCCGTGTTCATCATGGTCTTTGCACCAGTGGCACTGCAATTTATGTATGGAAAGCAGTAATGAGATTAACTAACCAGACTCGCAAATTTGAAATCGCCGCGACCGTGCTCACGGCCGAGTCTTTTTTCTCCAGACTGAAGGGACTCTTGGGGCGCAAGAGTCTCGAGCTGAACCACACTCTCTGGATCAAAGACTGTCGTAGTATTCACACCTGGTTTATGCAGTTTTCGATCGATGTGATTTTTGTCGACGACGGTCTGGTCGTTCGTAAGACATTTGAAGATTTAAAACCTTGGCGAATGACGATGCCGGCATGGAGAGCCACATCGGTTTTTGAATTTCCAGCCGGAACTCTTAAAAGCAGGCCAGTGGCCATTGGAGATCAACTTAATGTGGGCGATTAGAATTCTGACTGGCCCGCAGGCCGGCAAAATTGTACCGCTGCAAACTGGTGTCAACCGCATCGGCCGCTCTTCGCCCTGTGAAGTGCGCATCAATTTGCAATCTGTTTCCAAAATACACGCCCAGATCACCGTGACAGAAGATAAGGCCATTCTTTCTGATAATGACTCGCGCAATGGCACTTTCGTCAATGGCGTACGCATTCAACATCATCGCCTGGCGACCGGCGAGAAAATCGCTGTTCATGATGGGATCCTCGAATTTTTCGAAATTCCCGCGGCGGCTCTCGCGGCCTATCAGGCTCGACAGCAAAATGCATTAGCGTCAAATTCACTAATGACACCGCAAAGTTTTAATCAGGGCTTTCCGCCGCCTAGTTACGGCAATTCTCCGCCTCCTTATTATGGAGAGGGAGCCGCGCCACAAATGCAGATGGGCCATCCACCACCGTCACAAATGCAGCAACCGCAAATGCAGGCCAACAGTCTGGGTGATCTTTTCAAAAACTTTCAACTTTATTTCGATAATGTCGTAATGCCCGGAGTCTATAATTTCGCCCAGGTGACGCAATATCGATACGCCATCGCCGCTTTCGTCGGAACCTATTTGGTTTTAGTGACGACGTTAGCCACTGTTCCGATGATTCGAATGACAAAAGCCAGCATTCAAAAAGAAAGCGGCCGCAGGGCTCTCAGTATCGCACGTAACCTGGCCGTGCAGAATGCTGCGCTTAAAGAAGAGGCTGAGATGAATACCTCCGCAGCAGATAAAGAAGAAGGCGTGACTTCGGCTTACATTATTTCCTCAAAAGACGGTCATGCCTTGGCACCATTTCGTCTGCGCGGAGAATATCCAAATAAACCTTTTATCCATTCCGCCCGTACCGAAGACCACGAGCTGGTGAGTGAAATCGATAGCTCAACGGTCGGAGCCAGCGTCCCCATCCGA
>JAYVXN010000427.1:0-3771 GCA_043785085.1 Bdellovibrionales bacterium
TCGACGTTTTGGCAAACATAACTCATGCGCCGATAAGCACCGCTGAGAATTAGCTGTGCCGCCCATCGAAACGGTTTGGGGGCAAGGTCTCGCATTTCATCCGGCCACTGATCACGAATATCGGTCAAAACGGGCACGCCTAATTCCTTACCTAAACGCACGGCCTGCTCTGCCGTTTCGATGGTCGGAATGGGGCTAATGATCAAATCTGGTTTCGGCTGGATTTTGGCCCATTCATAAAATCTTTTGGCAAAATCACGCTGATGATTGATGCGCGCAAAAGAAATGTTTCGTGGATACCCTTTGCCGCGAATCACACGCACAGTCACGCCATCAATTAAGAGATCGCCGTCTTTATCGGCAAAGTGCTTTTTCGGAGCATGGCTAAAGCTTGAAGTCCACCAAATGACTTCGTGGCCGGCTTCGGCGAGAAATTTTGTAAATTGTCCGTAGCGATGCAGACGGACGTCTTTTTCCATCGGCAGCGGCTCACCAATTTCCGTGATCCAAATTTTCATGGTTACACTTCTTTGCGTTTAACGAGGACAAACGTAAATTGCCAAGCCAATAGCTGTACCAGAGGGATTTTTGACAAAACTCGATCAAGCGTATTGAAAACGCCGAGAATGGCCTTCATTAAAGTTTCTTGCTTGCTGAAATAGGCCGCCAGCGGCGAAAGCAAATGCCAGTAATGCACTTCTTCTACATCGAAAAAGCGCTGCGCAAAGGTGATATCTTTGAGAGAGAGAATGTGATTTTTTTCCCATTCGGTGCGCATGCTTGGTGTCAGCATGCGATACGCTTTAATTGCCGGATTGTAGTCGAGCGCTTCGACACAGAGAATTTTTCCGCCAGGTTTTAAAATCCGGCGCAATTCTGGGAACGCATAACTTAAATCTAGGTGATGCAACATTCCGCTACAGAGAATAATGTCGATGGAGTTGCTCGGCAGACCTGTATTTTCACAATCGCCCTGAACAAAAACGCACTTATCGGAAATGCCTTCTTTTTCAGCCGTTTTTCGGGCGTTCATCACGGAAATATCACTGATATCTAGACCGATCGCCAGCGCCGCACCTTGCTTAGCCACCTGGTGGGCCTTAATTCCGTTACCACAGGCATAATCCAAAAAGACTTTACCCTTAGTATTTTTGCGCAGCCATTCGAACTGATACTCCAAAGACATTTGCACGGTGTTGTAGTATTTTTTATTGCCGTGCAGAAGCTCGAAAGTATCTTTCGGCAAAGACTCAACGAGTTTGGTGTCGCGATCACGATTGTGAAATTCAAGCTCCGCCATTTTACGTGGCTCAAGAATTTTAGTGAGATCTTTTCCTTTGAAGCGATTTTCTATTTCTGACAAAGCTTGGCGCAGACTAGTCACATCAACAGTTGAAGAAGTATTGGTCATAAACCCTTTTTCGAGCATCTGCGACTGACTCCAGGCAAAGAAATTGTCTGGCCGGGATCGACGCAATAAGTTGTTGGATCCTCAAGAGAATTGTGAGATACAGGTGCTAAATTTAAGGATGCACCGCACGTATGTCAACCAGTCTCTTAACCGTCTATGTGATTCTTCTCGTAATCGCCCTCTACAAAGGCTTTCGCGAAACCACTGTGCTCGATTTTATCCCTAGCCTATTTTGGCTGGTTTTAATGGTCGTGCCATTTTTCGTGCAAAAAAACGACTTCATTTCAACCTATGTGCCGGCGCAAAGCCTCGGAATATTTACCTTTGCGTTTGCCATTTTAATATCAGACGCATGGCATATCAAAGGGCCTAAAAAAACCTTCAAGTTTGAGCGCCGACAACTGCTGATTTTCGCGGTGCTACTAACGGTTGTCTCGCTTTTTTTACAGATTTCTCACCTTGCCCTGATGCCGAAAATCCCCCTCTGGGAAAAATACGCTCACGGCATCACCGATGACGCCGTTTTATCGCAAATGCGCGAAGACGCCGCCAAACTTCTGCGGGCACCACCGGGATTTCTTTATCTCACGCAGATCTCCATGATGGTTTTTACGCCCGTCGCATTTGCGATTTTACTTTATCTGCGCCGCTATGCCTTGGCTGTCACCGCGCTCGTGGTTTCCTTGATTTATTCCCGGGCAGCATTGGTGAAAGGGCCGGTCTACATTCTGCTGGCATTAAGCCTGATCATTGTTTGGTTTTCTCTTGAAAAACTTTGGCAAAACCGAATTCTTAAAGCGGCGGTAGCCGTGGGCGTTTGTGCGCTTTTAGGCGCCACTCCCTTTCTCGCCACAAATGAATTCAGTATTTTTCGCTACAAAGCCAAAACCACGCAGGAGTTAGAACAAAACGCCAGAAAAGCCTTCCCGAATTTGCCAGTGACCAGCATGGCAATGGCCGATGATTTTCGCTCGTTGCGCCTTGATCCCGCTTACGATCAAGTTCCCGGTTGGCAGAAAAATCTGAATTTTTTTATTTACCGGGTTTTTCTGGTGCCCTCTGAGGTCTCGCACCGCTGGTACCATTACTACCCCGAACTCAATCAGGGCTTTCTCGGTTTTTATGGACTGACTCCCGCTTCGCGTGGTGCTGGCTTTCAACACCCGTCGAATCGCGTGGGCCTTTGGGCGTATCAGTCTCGCTATCCGACTCAATACGGAGATACCGTGCATGCCTATTGCTCGATTGATGCCGATGCCTTTAGCCGCTGGGGAGTCAAAGGTATTTTTCTCATCGCTTTCCTCACGGCAGTGATTCGCTTGATGATCAAAGTTCTGACTCCGCAAACCAGTTGGGGCCAAGCGATTTCATTTGCGGCACTGGTGTTATTTGCGAGTTCATTACCGGTCGCTTCACTTTTTGCGATGCTGGTTGCGCAAGGAGTGATTGCGTATTTGGCTGTGCTTCTGTGCCTTCGACTCTGGCCGGTGATGGTCGGCTTGCGCCTCCGGCCAGTGCCTGTCACGCCGTCACGGCAGGCGAAATGACGAAAACCACGACGCAACAAGTGGCGAGCCACTCCTTATTCAACATGGTAGGCAATGCCACGCGCGTGGGTCTTTCGGTTTTACTGAATATGACGGCAGCCCGCATTCTCGGCCCGCAAGGCTTCGGTGATGCCGGTACCATCTTCGCTTATTTGGTTTTTATGCAATATCTGCTGACTCTGGGCTTTGACAATAGCCTGACTTATTTTGTGGCGCGCTTTGAGTCTGAGGGAGCACTTCATAAATCCAAAGAAGTTTTAAAAATCGCACTCACCGCGAGCCTCATCGGTGGTGTGATTTTTTCTATTATCGCCACTTGGCTCGCGCCTAGTTGGCTGGCGCGCGGGCAAATGTCGGGTTTGCTTATAGCCACATTGATTTATATTTACCAAACTGAACTCTGGTCGCTCGCCTCGGTGATCTCCGGCTTTCTTCGCGGCACGAAAGAATTTTTTCCGGTGATCATGAAGGATCAGTTTTTGTTTCCGGTTGTGAATATGCTGGGCTTTATTTTATGCGCGCAATTCACCTCTGGCGTGATGGCGTACGTCTTGGGCTATAGCATCGCTTCATTCGCTTGTTTAATTTTCATGATCTACTGGATGTTTCGCGTGATTCGCCGGCCGGCTTGGCAAAAAGCGGCGGCCCAGCCATTGCGAGAAATCTCTCAAGTGCAAGCGCGTGAGTGGCTGTGGTTTTCGTTTCCGCTCGGAGTGATGTCAGGTCTTGAGCCACTTTTAGCGTCAATCGGCCTGATTGTCGGCCGTCTGTTTTTACCAGCAGAGCAAATTGGCGGTTATAATGTCTGCATGC
>JAYVXN010000428.1:0-3765 GCA_043785085.1 Bdellovibrionales bacterium
GTCCATCTCGCTACGGTCGGGCGTGGCCGTTTCAATTTCAGTGATAAACACTTGAATGATTTTCGCGATTTCATCCGGTGTGCCTTCCGTAGCAAACACTTGGCCGGCGGGGAGCATTCCAGTCGGCGGCGTGAGAAACTGTGTGTTGTCTGGTTTGAGCATTTCAGCGAGGGCCACGGCCATGGTTTGATTATGAACGGCCGCATTGGTTTTTGCGATTCCTTCATTTGATCGATCAATGCCAGCATTGGATTGGTTAAGTGCATCGGCCATTTTGTGAAGGCCTGAGTTTGTTTCTGAGACCTGATCGTTGGTGCGATCGATGCCGTCATTGGTGCGCCTCACCTGATCGACCATCGTGCCCATTTGATCATTGGTTTTTTTAACCTGATCAACCATGGTTTGTAATTGATCATTGGTTTTTTTAACTTCGTCTTTCATGTCTTGCATGCCCTGATTGGTTTTTTTAACCTCACCATTTGTCGAGTCAATTTTGTCTGGAACACTCGAAGTTGCCTCAACGGCTTTGCTGAGTCCGCAGCCTGTCATGAGTGAGAATGACAGAGCTGGTAAGATGATGCTGGCGAATATCAATTTCATTGGGTACCTCGCAAAAAAATGGGGTCAGAAACCACATTGATTTATGGGCGCCACGCGGTTGAGTCAAAGGGCAACTGGTTTGTGTAAAATTATAGACAGGGAATGCACAGAAAAGACAAAACTGGGTCTAGGAGATGCAGAACTTAGTTGCCGAGTGTGATGATCACTTGGAATTCACCGAACTTGGTCACAAAGGGCACCAAAAGGCTGGGGCTTTTAATGACAAAAGGCTTATCGGAATTCCCACGGACGATCATTTTCGGAGGTGCCGAATGGGTGAAGTGATGGCCACGCTGAGTGAGTTGCTGCTTGATCAGGCAAAATAAGGTGTTGGAAATTTCGCCGACACCGTCAATCACAGCAGGCGTCATTGATATGAATTCTTCGCCATAAACCCGACTAATCACCTGCACGATGGTTGATTCGGTAAAAGCACAATAAAAACGGCCGACAGGAGCACTTTGCAAAATATCGATGATGGCGAAAACATCTGAATGAAAAACCAACTCAGAGTTGATACTGTGACCGCGCTCACTTGGCTTCAAATTAAAATATTGGCCAAAGGTATCTTCCGTGCTTTTCACCACGTCTGCGACAAGCTTGTCATCAAGTACGAATGTTGAACGGAATGCGGGTGCAGCAGCCATTTAAAAACCAATCCTTCTTTACGCAGTTTTCTTCAATCGCTCTTGGATAATGAAAATTTTATTTCGCAGAGTATTGACAGAAAATGGTTTCACGATGTAGTCGGTGACCCCTTGATCAACGGCGTCTTTGAGAAAGCCGGTTTCGCTTTCAGCGGTTACCATCACGAAAAGAGTGTTGGCAAGTTTTTGATTGGCCCGAACTTCTTTGAGAAGTTCGATCCCGGTCATCTCGGGCATATTCCAATCGCAAAACACCAATTGAATCGCGTCTCCTGATTGGGCATTTCGGTTGAGAATGTCCAAAGCCTCTTTGCCATTACTGGCTTCAAGAATGTTGGTCATTCCTAGTTCGTTCAAGGCTCTTTTTAAGAAGACCCGAACAGTTTCGAAATCATCAATGACAAGAATTTTTGATTGGGGAGTAAAATTGCTCAAAGCAACCTCTCTTTTAAGTCGTTCAGCTGGTGCTGCACAAATGTGCCTGTCTCTAAAGGATTATTCGGAATACAAACTGTTAAACTTAAAGCTTCTTTGTTGAACTAGACTAACTTTTCGTCCCGAATTGAGAAGAATAGAGCGTCAAAGTAGCCGCCGCGATGCGGAGGCCACGGAAGTTTTATCTGGACCAGGGGCGAAATAGACGTAATTCTAAACTCCCATGACAGTTTCACAGAATATAAAGTTAGTTTCAAAATGGCTCGTTCTCAGCTGCGCTATTGGCTTACTCGCGGGTCTAGCGGATGGGCTGTTTTTATACTGTCTTGACCAGGTGATCACCTGGAATCACCGCTTTGCGGCTTTAATATGGCTATTGCCAGTGGTGGGAGTGGTCAGTGCCTGGCTGTATCGTAAAGCAGGTCGTGAGCTAGAAGATGGCGTGAAGCATCTGATACGGTTGATTCGCAAGCCAGAGGGGCAGGTCTCCCTTTATTTTGCGCCACTCATTTTGCTGACAACATTATTGTCGCATCTCTTCGGCGCCAGTGTGGGCCGTGAGGGTGTTGCCGTCCAAATTGGCGGTGGTCTTGCTGGCCAGGTGGCACGGCTTTTTAAATTGCCGGAGAATCATCGAAAAATTCTTCTGATGGCCGGAATGAGTGCGGGTTTTGGCGGTTTATTCGGAGTGCCGGTCGCCGGCGGAATTTTTTCATACGAGTTGGTGAAGGGACAAAATAAACTTGGCCTACCCTTGTGTTTGCTGGCTTCGTTTGTCGGGAATTTTACGGTTCTCTCTCTGGGAGTGATCCATGAAACCTACAGCAAGAATATGCTTATCCCGGAACTGAGTTTTAAAACCGCCGGTGCCATCTTGGTCATTGGTCTGATTTGCGCAGCCGGGACCGTGATTTTTTTGGAATTGAGTCATTTCATTTATGCTCTCAAAGCTAAATTTGGGCGTCATTTCTGGCTCCCCCCTATAGTTGGGGGAGGCTTGCTCGGATTGGGTTACCTCTGCACAGATTTTTTGCGTTATCGAAATATGGGGAGGCCGCTAATGGTGGGCGCATTTGAAAAATCCGCCGCAATTCAAGATGCGCTTTACAAGATTTCATTTACGGCATTGAGTTTGGGTTCAGGTTTTAAAGGTGGGGAGGTGACGCCACTTTTTGTGATCGGAAGTTTACTCGGCAGTTGGACGACACAGTGGAATTCGCTTCCGGTTGAATTTTGCGCAGCCCTGGGCTTTGCCGCAGTCTTTTCAGGAGCGGCGAAACTGCCGGTCACTTGCTCGGTGATTGCCTTTGAACTCTTCGGGCCGACGGTCGGGCTTTATGCCATTGTGCCTTGCCTAATCAGCTATTTGATTTCAGGTGGCCGTGGCATCTACCACGCGGTGGAAGAGATCTAATAGGTGTTAAAACTTATTTTTTATTTTCAGGTGCGGCGCTTAAAAAAGCCGAGAGTGCGGGAATTTGACTCTGCAGATGCGGTAAGGCCGGCATCACATTTGAGGGTCGTTTCGGGTGATAGCCTGGCGGGTACTCCGCCTTCATCACGCGAGCTTGCAATAGCTCGAGAGACGATCCTTGCACGGCCGGGCCAACCGCGCCATCCAGTGATGGGTCAAGGTTGTGGCAACTAATACAATTACTCATGTAAACTTGTTTACCCTTGGTGCGAAGTTCTTCAACGCTTAAAACCGGTGCCGGACCTTGCGGAGCCGCAGATCGGGTGCATGCGGTTATAAAAAACAAACCAAGGATTGTTAACCGGCCAAAAGACCGGCCAAAAGACCGGCCAAAAGACCGAGAGAGCCTCTCGGTCTTAATGTGCCTTTGCCAAATCCGTTGCATCACTCGATAATACTAAAGAGTCGCTAGCATGGCGATCAAAAACACCGCAGTCAAAACAAAGCCTGACGTAATCACGCCTTTGATCGTCGTCATGGGCCCCGTTTTACCATTCAGAGCGTTGATTTCAATTGCTATGATAATAACGGCCGCGATAATCGCGTAGGCAGAAATATTTGAAGAATCGCTCACGCCAATCGGAAGGTGTGAGGCACCGGCCATGAAAA
>JAYVXN010000429.1:0-3751 GCA_043785085.1 Bdellovibrionales bacterium
CAATGACACTCTGCACTTGCCCATTGATCGGTAGTTTGTAAGGAGATGTGTCGTGTTGCATTTCAATGCCGGGTTCATCCGGCACCTGGGCATCACGCCTTTGCGTCGACTCAACCAAGCCTTGCGAACGACAAAGACGCGTGAGCGTTGAGTAACCAATTTCTATCTTGTTCTCGTCTTTAAGGCGCTCGCGAACTCGCTGAACATATCCTTGGCACTCGAGATAGAGTTTCTTCAGAAGCTCCTCGGAGACCACCTTTCGATCGCTCCGCACAATCACCTTAGGCGTTCCCTCAGATTTAACGATGTCGCGAACCGTGCCAATTGATACGTGCAACTGCCGCGAGATCGCGCCAAGACTCATCCCCTCGCATTTAAGCAGATGGATTGCCTTTCGCTTGTCGGCATCGATCATAAAACTCCTTCAACACTTTTGTAAATGGATTTACTTTGCTCAAGATTTGATCAGCCAAAAGATCCGCTCGCGCCAGGAACGCTGGCTTAGTTGCGTCGACGCTGGGTCGCTTCATGCCCAGACGCCCCATGCAGCCACCGATAATTTCAAGATCCCGCACACATCGGTTTTCAACCTCGGAAAGCTCTGCCGACTTGCTGTCTACCTCGCGCTTACGCATACTCTCCAAAGCCCACGCAAGATCACCACTACGAAGTTGCTTTTTCATTTCAATGCCACCGCGGAAAAAACCCGATGCCAACATCTCGATCTCACGCGTGCCCAGTCCCTTGCCCGCCGTCAAACTCACAAATTCATCAACTTCAGACTTTGCACCACTCTCTTTTAGGCGCCTAAACGGAAGCAATGTGTAAAGATATGAGTACGCAGGAAACGATCCGGACATAATCGCATTTTTTGTCGTCTCACTCATCTGCGAAAAACTTTGCACCCGAACACTCACCCAAGCACTACTGGCCGCGAGATTTCCCCTTGGCGATTAAAAAATCGAACCGTTTGAATCAAGAGCTATTTCGCGCAGATAATCCCACAAAAATACCCAAAATCGAGAATCTGGTCTAGACAATGTCTCTAAAAATAGGTAGTTTTGGGGACATATTATGACCTCTAAAAACTCACAATCTATTGTAAATACAGTTAAAAATCGGATATATGGAAACGGCAGGGGTTGGTGTTTTACCCAGATGCACTTTATTGATCTTAAAAACAGTGAAGCTGTCAAAAAGGCGCTACTGAGATTAAATCATGCCGGAACGATCAGGCGCCTTGCAAATGGCCTTTACGAGTACCCAAGACAACATGAAAAGCTTGGCACCCTACCACCGCAAATAGATAAAATAGCCAAAGCCATTGCTGAAAGGGACGGCACTCGAACTCAGCCATCGGGAGCCTATGCCGCTAACCTGATTGGATTGTCTGAGCAGGTTCCAGGTAAAGCTGTTTTTCTGACTGATGGAATATCAAAGAAACTCAAAATCGGTAAACAGGAAATCATTTTCAAAAAGACTGCGACTAAAAACATGGCTTCAGCTGGCACCCAAACGGGTCTGCTCATTCAGGCGTTAAAATATTTTGGGCAAAGCAACATTGATGACACTGCCCTAATCCGATTGAAAAAAGTCCTAAAAAAAATGGACCAAAAAGAAGTTAATAAGAATCTCAAATATGCCCCTCAATGGATCAGAAGCCTGATTAACAAACTTCAAGAGACCAAATGAGCAAGCTCCATTTATTATCTCACTCTGAGCGAATAGACTTTTTTGAAGCAGCCGCCGGACAACTTGGAATTTCCTTGCCAATCGTTGAAAAAGATTTTTGGGTCGTTTGGATGCTTGAACGACTGTTCGCTTCTGTGGAACTAAAAGACCATTTAACTTTCAAGGGCGGCACCTCGTTATCTAAGGTTTATGGTCTAATTGAAAGGTTTTCTGAAGACGTCGATGTTTCAATTGAAAAAGAATTTTTTGGTTTCGAGCAAGATAAAGACCCCGAAAAAGTGATTGGTACTAACAAACAAAGGGCAGCCCTCAAGAATTTATCAGCCGCTTGCGCCGACTACGTCGGCACAAAACTTTTATCCCATTTAAAAACAGATATTAAAAATCAACTGGGCAGCAAAAAAGGTTGGTCCATTATCGTCGATCCAGCGGACAACCAGACCCTTCTGTTTGAATATCCAACTCAAACAGTCAAAGACGGATATATCAAACCAATAATCAAAATTGAGGTTGGAGCAAGATCCGAGCACTGGCCAGTCCATAAGCAAAACATCCAAAGCTATGCAAAAGACGCCTTGAAAGATAAGGTCACCGAGCCTGCAGTCACCGTCAAAGTCCTTGATGCTGAACGGACATTCTGGGAGAAAGCAACAATCCTTCACCAGTACGCTCATTTACCGGAAGAGAAAAAATTGCCACTCAGAATTTCCAGACATTATTACGATTTCTTCTGCCTGCTTAGCTCGCCCATTAGGCAAAAGGCCGAGATAAATGCGGCACTTCTCGACCGGGTTGCCCAACATAAAAGTATTTATTTTGCGTCGGCCTGGGCCCACTATGAAACAGCAAAGGCCGGGACCCTTACACTCGTTCCTCCCGAAAGAGTCCTTAATGAACTCGAAAAGGACTATAAACAAATGAACGAAATGTTCTTTGGGGAAGTGCCCGAATTTGAAATTATTATTGCTCACATCGATAAATTCATGATCAGTTTTAATAAAAAATAAAATGCCTATCGAAACAGCGTTTATTGGTATCAAAGCGAAAACCGCAGTTCTCTAAGTTTAATTTATATTCAATATCTATACTTGAGGTATAGATATAAAATCTTTTTTAAACCATCATTTTTCGCGTGACCTTTGTCCCTCCCCGATTTCGTGGTCATGTTTTTAAAAAGCTGAATTAACTACCCCTGCACCCGCACGACATAAGCCTGAGCCACCGGATACTTCTTCACACAAACACAAACCCCGACAGGCAAACTCTTAACAACATTCGGATGCATCATAAACGTCTCCACCTCCCGCACCGATTTGTTACCCGTCGGCGTATTAAAAAACAAAAGCTGATCGAATCAGGTTAGACGAAAAATCTAATTGGACCGGACAAGTTCTAGCGCTGGCGTCTATTTTTCATCGTGCCAAATAGAATCAACTGCTGTTAGGCTAGGCTGAATCTCCAACTCTTCGTGCACTTTTGGAGGGCCGATGAATTTTCGATTTGATCACTGCTACACCAATGACCCTAAGCATAGGTTCATGAAAAAATTAGCCCGAGCGGGGTTTCTACTTGCGACCCATGAGGTCGAACACCCAGGTAAACAATTTTGTCGTTTTATCAAATTTGTCGTCGGCACTAAAACGCGGTCGCAATATCTAGAATTTGTGAATGTAAAAGACGGCGGTGAAAAAGTTCGGCAGCCTGGACTTTCTTACCAGTCTGAAGGGTCACTGGATCAGGTAGTTAAGAGATTGAAAACTAGGGGATTAAGCCCGGCCTTTTTTCACAAGAATTATGATTAGAAGGAGAATGACAAAGATCGACTTCCGGGTTGGAATTTTGTGACTTTTCCAAACCGAAAGGCAGGCATCTATTTTTGGTTGACTGAGTACGAGCCCAGTAAAAAACGCGACTCCCTGAGAATTAAAAAAGTTAAAACACCACCCAATGGAGTTTCTAAAATCTTCGCGATTGATGCTGTTTTGACGACTGAGGACGCAAAGTTTTTGGCCAAGTTCTCTGTTAAGAAAGACAAACAGATGTTAACTCTATCAGGTGG
>JAYVXN010000430.1:0-3750 GCA_043785085.1 Bdellovibrionales bacterium
ATTTCGTCAATATCTGCACCCGCCAGGAAAATACTGGATTTGCGCGAGATCAAGATGACCGCTTTATAGTTTGAGCGATTGAGCTCCTCAAGAAGTTCGCCGAGCCGGATGACAATCGGAGTGGAGAGTTTATTGACCTTTTCCCCGACCAGGTCGAATTCGAGAAACGCCACTTCACCACGAGGAACAATTTTCAGACTCTCTTGAATACTCATTGTCTATGCCTCTCTTTCCAGAATCATCGCGCCACCTTGGCCACCGCCAATACAAAGTGTGGCCAATCCAAACTGGACATTTCGTCGCTTCATTTCTTTCATCAATGTGATCACCAAACGCGTGCCCGTCGCTCCCACCGGATGCCCGAGAGCGATGGCGCCACCATTGACATTGAGCTTCGTCATGTCGATTTCGCCGACAGCTTGACTCAACCCCAGTTTTTCCTTCGCAAATTTTTCCGAACCAAACGCTTTCACGCAAGCCAAAACCTGAGCCGCAAAAGCCTCATTGAGTTCAATGAGGTCTATGTCTTTCATTGTGAGACCAGCGCGCTTCAATGCGATAGGTGTGGCATAGACCGGGCCAAGACCCATGCGCTCCGGTTCAAGCCCGGCATAGGCATAACTGCGAATTTTCGCAATTGGTTTATAGCCGAGCGCCTGCGCTTTTTCGCGGCTCATCAACAACACCATCGCCGCTCCGTCAGTCACGGGGCAAGAATTGCCAGCCGTCACAGTGCCAGTGCGACGATCGAAAAATGGCTTTAATTTACCCAAGGCTTCCATCGACTGCCCGTCTCGTGGGCCAAAATCTTCGCCGATCACCTCATGATATTTCGGCGGCATAAAGACCGGAGTAATTTCTTCGGCAAAAGCTTTTTTCGCTGCCACTGCGCGCTGATGCGATAACAAGGCGAAGCGATCTTGCTCTTCACGCGTCAGGTGAAATTCTTTGGCCAGGATTTCGGCGGTCTCACCCATGTTTTTTCCGATAAAAGGATCAGTTAAGCCCTCAAGAAGTGCAATGATAGGTTTATGCGGCGCTCGCTGCATTGGCCCTGTGCTGACCAACTCAACCACTTGTTGCATATCGGCTTTGAGTAAAGCACCTAGTGCACCGAGACGCTGTCCAGTGGTTTTCGCACTGCCGAGCTTGGCAAATATTTTGGTGAATTCACGCGAAAACAGCAGTGGCATTTGCGACATGCTTTCTGTGCCACCGGCAATGACAGTGTCGAGCGTTCCGGATTTGATCCGCTCATAGCCCGAGCTAATACTTTCGAGAGCAGAAGCGCAATTACGATGGACAGAAAACGCCGAGGTGCGCTGCGGAATGCCGGCATTCAGGGCAACAACTCGCGAGATATTTACCGCATCAGGTGGATTGCCCGCGTTACCGATAATGACCTCATCGATAGTGTCAGGATCGAGGTTGGTGCGCGCCAAAAGCTCCTTGAGAGCGACGCGCCCTAATTCGGCAGGATGAACTGTTTTTAGCTTGGTATCGGCTTTGGCAAAGGGTGTGCGCACACCTTCGACAATCACCACATCTCTGCCATTTTCTTTGGGATGAGCGGTCATCAGAAAACTCCTTGTAATCGGCTAAATAATCAGCCTTTTCTATTGTCCGATCCTTCGAACAAATGCTTGAGCTCAATTTGAAGTGTCACTAACTGTGTCAACGACATGCTTCTTTTTCGCTTCTTCAGGCGAAGTTAACGGGTAAAAAAACATCGCTGTGTGAGATCCACAATAGTCGAACGCAGATTGCGCCTGTTTGTCAAATTCCACTTGCAATAACTACTGTTTAACATTTGGCATCAATCCTTTACATGGACAAGTGAATTGACCATTCTCGAAAACACCGGTGTGATGGTTTCAGTTTCAATAACATATGGCCGGGACCTAACTCGATTGAAATGAGGATATAGAATGGCGACTGATAAAGATGCATTGGATTATCACAGTCAGGCTCCTGCTGGAAAAGTAGAAGTCATCTCCAGTAAACCGTGCAACACAGATAAATACTTAGCTTTAGCCTATTCTCCTGGAGTCGCAGCTCCCTGCAAAGAAATCGCCAAGAACCCTGACAAAGTTTACGACTATACCACCAAAGGTAATCTTGTTGCCGTGATCACAAACGGTACGGCGGTGCTAGGTCTAGGCGACATCGGACCCCTCGCTGGCAAGCCGGTGATGGAAGGCAAAGGTGTTCTCTTTAAACAATTCGCCAACATCAACGTCTTTGACTTGGAACTCAACACCAAGAGCGTCGATGAATTTGTTGCGGCTGTAAAAACGCTGGAGCCGACCTTCGGCGGCATCAATCTCGAAGACATCAAAGCGCCAGAGTGCTTTGAAATTGAAGAACGGCTGAAAAAAGAAATGAACATTCCGGTTTTTCACGATGACCAGCACGGCACGGCGATTATTTCGGGAGCCGCCCTGATCAACGCCTGTGAAATCACTGGAAAAAAACTCGGTAACATTAAATTAGTAGTCAATGGTGCCGGTGCCGCGGCCATTTCTTGCGCAAAAATCTTTATTGCTGTCGGCGTCAGACCAGAGAACATTCTCATGTGTGATTCCAAAGGAGTCATCTACAAAGGCCGCACAGAAGGTATGAATTCATACAAAAGTGAATTCGCAGTTGAAACCAAAGCGCGCACTTTACTGGACGCACTGAAAGGTGCCGATGTTTTCATTGGTCTTTCGGTCGCGGGCTCCATGTCACGAGAAATGCTGCTCGCCATGGGCGAAAAGCCGATCGTCTTTGCTATGGCCAATCCCGATCCAGAAATTGACCCACCCGTCGCCAAAGCCACGCGCTCCGATGTGATTATGGCCACTGGCCGCAGTGATTATCCGAACCAAGTGAATAACGTTTTGGGCTTTCCATTTATTTTTCGCGGCGCCTTAGATGTGCGGGCAACACAAATCAATGAAACCATGAAACTCGCGGCCGTGCATGCGCTTGCAGCTTTGGCTCGAGAAGATGTTCCGGAGAAAGTTTCGGCCGCTTACGGCGGGCAAAAATTCACCTTCGGCCCTGAGTATATTATTCCGAAGCCATTTGATCCGCGGGTTTTACTGTGGGTGACACCCGCTGTGGCCAAAGCGGCCATGGAAACCGGTGTTGCGCGAAAGCCAATTGAAGATTTCGAAGCCTATCGGGACCAACTCGAAGCTTTTCAGGGAGTCAAAACCAGCTTTGTGCGCTCAGTGATTCATCGTGTGAAAGCCCAGGCCCGCGATCACGGCGAAAAAGTTCCGAAGGTGATTTTTCCTGAAGGCGCCTCGACAAAAGTGCTGAAGGCCATGCAAATCATCGTACAGGAGCAAATTGTTCAACCGATCATTTTAGGTAATCCCGATTCAGTCCGAGCCAAGATCAAGGAAATGGGCCTTGATGCTCTCGACAACGTGCCAGTGGTGCATCCGGAGTCGCATCCGAAATATCGCGAATATGTCGATAAACTCTATGAAATGCGCCAACGTAAAGGTGTGATGTGGCGTGAAGCTGAGCGCTTAATGTCCAATCCAGATTATTTTGCCGCTATGGCGGTGCACCTCGGTGACGCCGATGCCATGGTGACTGGTGCGACACAAAATTATGCCGATTGTGTGCGCCCCATCTTAGAGATCATTGGTCCCGGACGCCGGCGCACCGCTTCGGGTCTGAATCTTGTGCTCTTTAAAGACCGAGTTTTACTGTTTGCTGACACCGCGGTAAACATTAATCCGACTGCTGAGC
>JAYVXN010000431.1:0-3740 GCA_043785085.1 Bdellovibrionales bacterium
GATCGTCTGTTGTCGGTCATTGAGGCCCTGTTGTTTTCAAGTGACAAGCCGGTCAGCGTAGCGACTATCCGCATAATTTTTAAAGATACTAATATTCGCAGCAAAGATATCCATCGCGCGCTCGAGCAATTGGCCAGTGAATTTGCCGATGTAAAACGCGGTGTAACACTGGAAGAAATCAACGGCGGCTATCAGTTGCGTACAAAAATCGAAAATGCCGATTATTTGCGCCGACTCGGTAAGGCGCGACCTTTTAAATTATCCGGTCCGGCGCTAGAGTCTTTATCGATCTTGGCTTACAAGCAGCCCATCACTAAGCATGAAATCGATGAAATCAGAGGCGTTGAATCCGGACATTTGATTCGTGCTTTGATGGAGCGAGGCCTGGTGAACTTTCAAGGTAAGAGTGATCTCCCAGGTAAACCAATGCAATATGGGACCACGCGAAAATTTCTTGAGATTTTTGGCCTTCGTAATCTCAAAGAATTGCCCACTCTCGGTGAGATAGATGAATTAATCCCCGAAGGAATCGGCATCGAAGAAGAAAAGCCCAAACTCTCTGATATCACCGATCAGCTCTCAGAACATGTGAAAGGTACTTATTCCGAGGGTGAAGAAGAGCTTCTCAATATTTCTGATCAGCTTCAGGCCATTGACACGACGTCAGAATTTTTTGAGAAAGAAAAAATTCGCCAGCGTGAGGCGCGTGATCGTAACCGCGCCCAAGATATTCGTGAAGCCATGGCCGTCGGTGAAGCCGTCGATGAAAAAGACGTCAAGTGGTTGAAGCGCTATGAAAATAAATTAGCGGCCGCACAGGCAGCCGAAAATTCCGCCTCAGCCCCATTGAGCGCAGAATCCAATTCAGAAAATGCCGAAGCAGAAATTGCCGTTGATCTTGATGATTCTGAAGACGAAGTGATTTCCGCTTCTGGTGCTAGCGACGATCTTAGTGACGAAAACAGTGACGAAAACAGTGACGATTCAGGCTCAAGCATTGCTTCAACATCAGATCATGATGGTGAGTTCGAGACTGAGCTCGACGAGCTCGAAATCAATCCTAACTGGGACGATGAAGCCGAAGTGTAGACACCCGAGGCCGAGCTCAGGCTTTGCAAGATCGCCTCCGCCACGCGAATGCCATCGCAGGCGGCGCTGGTAATGCCTCCCGCGTAGCCGGCGCCTTCGCCGGTGGGATAAAGGCCAGGATGCGAGAGGGATTGCAGGCTTTCTGGATCTCTTGTGATGCGCACGGGGCATGAGGTGCGGGATTCTACTCCATGAAATTGGGCCTCAGGAGAAATGAACCCCTTCATTGCTTTTTCAAAATTCTCCAAGCTGATTCGCAGTTTTTCACGCAATAGTTCCGGCAAAAGTAAATCCAGGCGAGTCGGAACGACGCCGCTGGGGCAGGACGATTTGAGCGCGTCACCGAGGCGGCCACGCAGAAAATCAGTCAGTTTTTGCACAGGCAATTGCTGCTTGCCGCCGGCAGCGCGAACCTGCTGAAGAGCTTTGGCTTCAAGTGTTCTGCGAAACTTCATACCGCCAAACAAGTCGTCGCCGAAATTTTTCTCGTGATCAATACTGACTACGATAGCCGAGTTGGCAAAGGGCGAATTGCGGTGATAGTTGCTCATACCGTTGGCGACGAGGCCCTGCGAATCAGTGCCACTCGAAAGCACGAAGCCTCCAGGGCACATACAAAAACTATAAACGCCAATGCCACTTTGCGAATCGTGATCGGCAATTTTGTAATTGGCCGCACCTAAACTCGGATGTTCAGCGTGGCGACGAAATTGAATTTGATTGATAATAGATTGTGGATGTTCCACACGTAGGCCAAGTGCGAAGGATTTTCCTTCCATGTGCACACCGATCTCAGTGAGATGATCGAAAACATCCTCGGCCGAGTGTCCGGTCGCCAGCACGACATGCTGGGAATAAAATCTTTGGCCATTGCGGGATTCAACTCCGATGATTTGCGAATCTTGATTTAGAAGTTTAAGCATTGGCGTGTCATAATGGATTTCGCAACCATTCGACTCCAAAAACTCGCGAATTTTCGGAATTACGCGACGAATGCGATCTGAGCCCACGTGCGGATTAGCCAAATACTTGATTTCTTCGGGGGCGCCGAAGCGAACTAGGCGGTCCATGACATAGGGAATATGCGGTGATTTAATGCGGGTGATGAGTTTGCCGTCAGAATAAAGCCCGGCGCCGCCTTCGCCAAAACAGACGTTATTATTTTGATCCAATTCACCGTAGCGCCAAAAGCGATTGATCGCTTGAATACGTTTGGGTCCTTGCGAACCACGCTCTAAGAGCACACAAGGAATGCCTCTTTCAATCAAGCGAACCGCCGCAAAAAGGCCAGCTGGACCCGAGCCGATAATTAATGGGCGATCGGTTTGCTGAGGAAAGGTGATTTTATCGAGAATAAATTCGTCTTTTGGTGGCTGTTCGTTCTCATTGAAAACTTCAACCGTATAAACCCAGTGGGCGTCACTTGAGCGGCGCGCATCGACAGATTTACGTAAAATCCGATAAGTCGAATAATTCGGCATCAGCCACTGTAGTTTTTCGTTTAAATCTTCGTCTAGCGCGACTTTGAAGTCGCGAAATGTTTGGCTCATTTGTGTCTCCGGAGGGTTTCAGTCCTCAAAAAGAGTGCCGAGTGGCGCCCACGAGTTATAGCACAGTTCATCAGAATGCAAAAGCGACTCTTCAACTTGCCTCTTGCGCCCGGCCCGGCTAAATTGAGCTGCAACCCCACCAGGAGATGACCTCGTGAAAAATCGCCTACTCAGTCTATTGCTTCCGATCGTACCGAAAAATGACCTCAGTCATTTGGTGGGTCGTCTGGTGCATCACGAGCTGCCCCCACTACTGGCGCAAAAGTCTGTTGAAATTTTTGCTCGGTATTACAAGATCAATTTGAATGAAGCCGAATTGCCGGTAGAGCAGTATCGCACGATTGGCGAGTTGTTTACACGAAAACTTAAAGCTGGTCTGCGTCCCATTGGCCTCGGTCCGGTTCATCCGGCAGACAGCCTTATTACCGAAGCCGGTCGGATCGAGCGTGATCATTTGATCCAAGCCAAGGGCAAAAAGTATTCTGTGGCTGAATTTTTACGGAATCCGACACTCGCCGTGGAGTTTGAAGGCGGAAGCTTTCTCACCTATTATCTCTGTCCGACGGATTACCACCGGGTTCATTCTCCGGTCGATGGTGAAATAACTTTGAGCTGTCATGTGCCGGGAGCATTGTGGCCGGTCAATGAGTGGAGTGTCAATTCTATACAAAAATTGTTTAATGTCAATGAGCGTGTCGTGACACTGATTGCCACTCCACATGGCATGGTTGCTGTGATCATGGTGGCGGCGACGAATGTGGGTAATATGTCGATGTCATATGATGCCGGTATCGCCACCAATACTCGCGAAAAAGGTCGAGCCGTCAAAGAAAAGATGTATCAAGCTCCGATTTCGATCAGGCGGGGTGAAGAACTTGGGGTTTTTCATATGGGTAGCACCGTCGTGGTACTTTACCCGAAGGGATATATTTCGCTGGAAGCGGCTTCCCTGAAAGGCCAACAGGTCAAAGTCGGAGAGTCCGTCGTCAGTCATTAGCCCAACCTAGTGCTCTGACCATTTAATTTTTGGACTTTTTGCTTGGTCTTTTGCGCAGAATTTTCGTTGGTCGCCCTCTCGTTAGCCGCCTGCTAGCGCTTCGG
>JAYVXN010000432.1:0-3735 GCA_043785085.1 Bdellovibrionales bacterium
GGTGTACGTACGCCTCGTCCAGATTTTCCTGCGCGAGCCGCCACCTTCGGGCTTCTGGAGCATTCCGACTCGAAAGTTTATGCAACATTGGGGTTTACACTTATCGAAGTCATGGTGGCTTTGTTTATCATGGCGGGACTTTCCGTGCTCACGGCGCAAGCCATTAAGAGCGGCATATTCAATCGCAATAAGTTTCAAGAGGCGATCGCCCGTGAATCCCAGGTCCGCGATGCAATGGCCGTCATTGAGCGGGATATCAACACCGCCTTTCACTATCGTGATCTTAATTCAGAGATGCTCAAGGAAATCGCCCAAGAAAAGCAAGGCGGAGCCGCAGCCCAACCTCCTGGGGGAGCCGTGGTATCTGCAGGGGTCTCAGCCCAGCCAACGAGTACACCGCCGCCGCAGCTCACCGCATTTGTCGGGACCAATGATTCTCTTTACTTCACGGCGCTCAGCCACGTGCGCACGGCCAAGGATTCACTCGAGAGTGATCAGGCCAAAATCGGCTACTATTTAAAAACCTGTCATAGCTTGAAAAACAAAAGTGCGTCCAGCAATTGCTTGTGGCGGCGCGTGGCCACCACTTTAGATGATGATGTGACCAAAGGTGGTGCCGAAATCGTCGTTTTAGAAAACGTTCAATCCCTGAAGTTTCGCTACCTCGGCGGCGACAAAGCGGCCCTCGGTGAATTCGTCGACACCTGGAAGTCTAACGGCGGTGCCGGCCGCAGCGGCGGCGGCGATCCGACAATTAAAGATGAATTTCCGCTAGCTGTTGAGGTCGCCATCACCGTGCAGGATAAAAATCTCGCCACTGACAAACCGGTTTCGATGACCATGCTCGCTCCGATACGTTTTCCAAACAATGCGCCTAAAAAAGATGATCCGAAAACCACCACGACGACCGGCGGAACACCACCGGCAGGATTGGGCAAATGAAACAGGTTTGGCGTTCGCTTCAAAGTTCACCAAAATTCCAAGCTTTTTTGCGCTTTCTCAAACGTGAATGTCAGTTTACTTTCACGCGAAAATTAGTTAAAGGCGATCGCGGCATCGCGCTGATGATGGCCATCTTTACCGTAACCATGCTCATGGTCATAGCCACTGAAGTCGTTTATGAAACCAGTGTTGAGTTTTTGGTGAGCTCTCAGAAAGTCAATCAGCTCAAGGCCTACTATGCCGCCAAAGCGGGAATTGAGATCAGTCTGTTGCGCATTCATATTTACCAAAAAGCGATGGCGCAATTTGGTGATATGCTCCCGACGAAGTCCATGCTGGATCCGATTTGGCAGTTTCCATTTGCATGGCCACCGCCAGTGCCCAAAGAAATGTCGATAGCCGATAAAGATGAAATAAAAACTGTCGTTAAAAAATCGGCGATGCAGGCGTCATACGCAGTCACGATCCAAAGTGAAGGCTCAAAAATCGACATCAATGATTTGGCTTCACCTTCGAAAACCGTACGTGAGGCCACTCGTAAACAGCTCAAGCAACTCTTTGATTCAAAAATGGAAAATGACGAAAAATTTCGCAACCAGTTCAATGGCTTTGATTTCGATAAGCTTTTAAATAATATCGCAGATTGGGCGTCAGAGGGAAAAGAAAGTCTCAACGGCGGAGATAAGAAAGCACTCTACCCCGATGCGAACAATGATTTCATCCCGCCGAACGAGCCCTTTAAAACTTTGCAAGAGCTGCATATGGTCGCCGGAATGACCGATGCGATTTATGACATTCTCGCTCCGCGTATCACAGTTTTTGGTATCAAAGGAATCAACGTCAATTACGCGAGCAAAGATGTCTTGATGTCGCTTGATCCACAAATCACCGCGCCAAGGGCGGATCAAATCGTCATGGCCCGAAACGATCCGCATCGCGGACCTTTTAAAGACTTAAAAGACTTTGAAGACTATCTGGCGACGATCGGGTGTCCAGCCAATATGTTTTCTCAAGGTAAAGAGAGCAAAGATCTCAATTTGCCTTTGCTGTTTGATGCAGAGTATAACTTTCGCATTGTCGCGACTGGAAAATCCGGCAAAATTTTTCGAGATATTGTGGCCATCACTTATGACTTTGATCGAGTTAAGGCGCGGCTCGCTGACGTCATGGCAAAGGAAAGTCCGACAGCGACACCAACCGCGACCCCTAGTGGCGGCGCAACCGCACCGCCAGCAGGGGCAAAGCCAGGTGGCGCGCCCGCAAAAAAAGATATCAAAGTTCCCAATGAGCGCCCGACCGTGATTTATTGGAATGAAGGTTAAGTTTTTTTTGCTGCGATTTATCTGCGAGATTGCAGTAAACTGAAGCTGTAAATCTGCAAAACCTCGCAAACACGGATGGCTCAGCATGAGATGTTTAGGTATCGACATTGGAAGCTTCAGCATCAAAGTCGCTGCAATTGAAGCCAGCAGCAAGAGCTACACCTTAGTCGGCTTTGACGAATATCGTTTTTCACCTGATCCGAACAAAGACCGCCAGCTTGAGACGATCGAAATTCTGCGCTCCATTGCCGAGACTCTGGATCCATCAAATACCAAGGTGGTGATTGCAGTCCCACAAAGTGAAGTCAGTGTACGACTGCATCACTTTCCTTTTAAAGAACGGCAAAAAGTTTTAAAAAGCATCGCCTTTGAACTCGAAGATGAAATTCCGCTCGATCCTGATTTAACTATTTTCGATGCAAAGATCGTTGAACTCAAAGGGCAACTTTCGCACACCTTGACAGTCGCGTGTCCGAAAGATTCCGTTCAGGCAAATTTGCAGCGCCTGACCGAAGGAGGCATTGACCCGGATATTATCAGCGTTGAAGGCTTAGCTTTGAGCAACGTCTTTGAACGCTGGTGGGAGGCGCCAAAAGAAGAATTGCCGCCAGAGAATCTGCCGCCAGAAATTCCCGGCGTTGAAATACCGCGCCCGGGAGCGTCGGCCAGTAAAAATGCCCGCGTGATTTTGCACTTGGGCCATAAACGATCTTTGGTGCTCATTTACCGCGATCAAGTTTTGGTGGCTGCGCGAAGTATACTTTGGGGTGGTCATGAGATCACTGAGGCCCTGGCAAAAGTCTTCAGCATTCCTTATGTCGAGGCCCTGAATATCCTGCAAACTAAGTCTTTCATTCTGATGAACAGTGCCGGAGCCACGCGTGAACAAGTCGCCCTGTCTAATACGGTTGCCAGTGTCGTTGATCAGCTGGCTCGTGATTTACGCCTGACTCTATTGGAACTAAAGACCGAACACGGGCTCCATTTCACCGAAATCGATGTCATGGGCGGCATTTCGCAAATTCAAAACTTAGCGCCGTATTTAACGCTCTCGCTTGAAGTGCCCGCGAATATCTATTTTCACTACCAACATTTCAAAGACATTAAATTTGAAGTCTCTACCCAAAACGAGGCGGTTTCGGCGGTGGCCTTTGGCCTTGCCATTGAAGCAATGAAACGGCCACGCAATCCGGCCATCAATTTGCGCAAGGGTGAATTTCAGCGAAAGAATCTGAATCTGCAAAAATATTGGGAGAAATGGCGCCTTCCCTTCCAAGTTGGTGTGAGTGCCTTCATTTTATTTTTCATTTATAGCGTGATTCGTGACACCCTCAGCGAAGCGATGGCTAATCGAATTGATGAGACCCTGTTCACGCAAGCCAAGAATGTGGCCAAACTCGATAAAAAAGAAGCCAACCAGGCGGGCATTCAAAATTATCTGAAAACCCAAAAAACCATTATTAAAAATCGG
>JAYVXN010000433.1:0-11908 GCA_043785085.1 Bdellovibrionales bacterium
CTTTCCGATCCCCGCGCCTTGCAATTTGTGAGTGGACTCGAGGAGGCTGGCAAAAAAACTGCCAAGCCAAAACTCGAAGAATTCAAAAAAATGTCAGCCAAAGGTGCTGAGACGGATGCGTTCTTTTACGAATCACAGCGCATTTTAGTCGATGCCGCAGAGAGCGTGAAGGATGTGCAGAGCCTGCTCGATTATTGGCTCAAGGACACTCCGAGTGACGATTGGGTCACCGTGGGCCTGCATCTCAATGCCCGCTTAACGGCCTGGGGGGGCTATGAGAAAGCGCTGGCGGTAGCGCAAAAGCTTCAGGCCTTTGAAGTCTCCAGTCCGAGTATGAGTCGACTTTTGGTGGTCTCGGCGTTTCATGCCGGACAGACTGAATTGGCGGCCAAAACTCTTTCCGCACTACCGCAAGATCGTGCTCCCGCTTCGGTGGATGAATTTGAAAAAATTGCGACACGATTGAGGGAAGCGACAGGGCCATGATTTTTCCATATTTGCGCGGAATTTTATCTCCCATGCTTGCGCCTGCGACCTATTTTCTGGTCTTGATGAATGTCTTGGTCTTCTTGGTCACGTCTGAGAGTTTCGAAAAAACGCAAATGCAAATCGATACCTTGGTCGAAGATGAAACTTTCGTTTTCACTCAAGGGGCGGCCTTTTCGCAGATGATTCAGCACGATCCGAAGGAGTTTTCCTCTCTGTTATTGACGATGGCCAAGCGCAGTCAGCTGGGGGATCGCGAAACCACGCGGGCTCTGGGCACTCTGGCTTTGCGCAATTCAGTTTTTATGTCCGAAGCCCTTGATTTTGAATTCACTGGCGATGATGTTGCCTTAAATGAATGGCGCCATTTTTTTCAAAAATTACTCTACCTTGAAAAGCAGCACCCTTCCTATTTATGGGGTTTAACTGCGCAAAATCGCGGCCATCTTCGCCAATGGGTGAGCTATCAATTTGTTCATAGTGGCGGCTGGCATCTTTTTGGTAATATGCTTTTTCTTTTATGGTTTGGCTGTTTTCTTGAAGTGCTCATTGGCAGTAGCCTAGTGATTTTGACCTATCTTTCTGCAGGAATAATTGGCGCCTTGTTTTTTTCCTGGTTCTCCGGAGTGGGGGCTTCGCCTCTGGTGGGGGCCAGTGCCGCGGTGAGTGGATTAATTGGTCTTGTCGTAATTTTACAGTGGCGTGAAAAAGTGAAGTTCTTTTATATCTTGCCGTTTTACCGTTCAGGCTTTTTTGGTATGACGCTCTTGCCGGCCTGGTTTATTTTATTTGTAGTCTCGATTCCTGATCTCGCCGGAATTCTCTCGGCGGTTCCGGATTTCAATTCAGTTGCCCATTGGGCGCACGTCGGTGGGACGCTTTGGGGCGGGTGTATTGCGGCTTGTATGCACGCCGGATGGATTGAATCTGATGTCGATGATGAGATTCCGGCTTGAGGAAAAAGGCGGCCACAGCGACCGCCAAAATCAGATAATTTAGTTCTTAGCGCGTTTCTTGCCCTTGATCGGAGCGTCTACCGGTGCCGCAACAACAGGAACTTGGCATTCGTAAGTGATTTGCCATTCTTTCACAGCATTTGTTTGGCTGGTGCTCTGGGTATTGTTTGTTGGAGCCATGGCACCGCTGGTGACCGGCATGCCAAGGAAAGTTCCAGCTGGGTGACCTTCCGAACCGGCGTTGTGAGTTTCTTGAGCATTGCTGACAGTGGTGGTGCCGACAACGACTTCGCCTTCTTCAGTCACTTTAGACGGATTTGTGCCGCAGTTTTGCGCCATCATCTCAGTGGCTTTCGGCATATCCTCATCGCGATGGGCCATTGTTATGGCAATAACGCCGCCGGCGGCTGGCTTCTTTTTTACCAAACGGGCATAGGGTTGGTAAGGAACAGTCTGACAGCCGACCAATGCCAATACCGCCAAGGGGGCCAAGTACTTCAATGAAATGCGCATAGAACTCCTCTCGTAACTTGAAGATCAATTCGAACTGAACCGAGTTTTCAAGTTTTCGACATAATTGTTTTGCCATAAATTGACTAGGAATTGCTGTGCCTGTCAATGATTGTCAGACGATTTAAGCACTGCAGAGCCTCTGTTTTAAGCAGCGACCGACGCTCACCAGTCGGCTACGTCTCGGGAATAAAATAGCTTCGATTTAGTTCCAGATTTGGAGCAGTCTATTTAGTCGTGATAAAAAATCTTTCTCATTCTCCCTTTATCGTCTAGCGCACTGCGGCCTTGATTCGAGTTCGGGCCCCGCATACGCTAGAAGCCAATGCCTTTCATACGTATAATTGCTTTACTGCTTTGCCTCCAGGGGCTTGTCGCGTGCGCTTCATTTGGTGTGGGCCGCAAACAGGCAGTCCTTTTTCAATCTGAGCCTGAGCGCGCCGATGTGCTTTCGCAAAAAGGCGAAAAGCTCGGAGAAACGACTCATTATTTATGGATCAATCGCGAGAAGGTTCCAAAAGTTCAGTTGCAATGGCCGAATGAAACTCAGTCGCTGACTTTAAAAACACACTATCGGTGGCAAAAGAGTTTTTTCGCAAATTTCGTATTTATTTATTTAGCACCGATCGGTTGGGCCATTGATCTTCTCACCGGGGCAGCCTGGGAGATTGAGCCGCCGCCCTTACAAACCACAAAAACGCCGCAGCCACTGATGGCGCCTCAAGCCGCAATGATTGCGATTGCCCCTCCTCGAACATCGAGTTTTCAGTTGTCAGATGAAGGTGCCAAGGCGGTCGAAGCGGAACTGCGAGCTCATAGTTCCGGAAGAGTGATTCTTCCTTATGAGCAAACCCTCCCGACATTTTTAAAATCGGCTTACGATTTTGATATCAATCCTGAAAAGGCGCTCATGCCCGGGATTTTTGCCGAGCTGAAGGCCGATGCGATTTTTGAATCACATATCGAAGAAAAATCAGATCACTATGAACTCATTGGCGAGTTCATTAGCGTACATGAGAGAAATAAGAAACATCAGTTAGAAGTGGCTTTCTATCCGCAAGACCAAGCTGGTGAGCAAGCACGGCCCTGGTGGCAGCGCCAAGATGGATTTTTTCACTTCTTGCCGAATACGGTAAAAGTCGATTTCAGCAACGATCATTCCCTCCTCCAGGTGGACGGAGTTAGCAGAGAAGCCGATAGTGTGGCTGTTCACGGCTTCGGGGGGCAAATTCTTGAATCTCTCAGTGATTTGGGCTTAAGTCATTTGCAGGCACCGCGAGCCGAGGGCGGCTATCGCTTTCGCGCGCAGTTTATTCCCTCGTTTTCGCTGTCCTATCGACGGCTGCGATTTTCCAATATTCCAGATGTGAGCACTGTCGATTTTGCGAGATGGCATGCGCTCTTGGGTTATGGCCCTGAAGTGGGCTTGCAGTCCGGCAATCATTATTTCTATTTAAATTACATTCCCAGTGGGGCCTACACCTACATTGAGTGGGATCGGCAAGGAAATCAAAACGTCTCAAAACCGCATCTCAGTACCAGCACTGAATTTGGTTATCTCTATTTTGCCACCCAACATTGGTCACTGCGCTTTTTTAATCGTACGGTCAGCGAAGATGAAACTGTGTGGAGTGATGCGATCCACGATGCGGGAGGGGCCAATCATGTTGTTTTAAGTTCAACCTACATGGTGGCCGGGGTCTCGTTGGGCTATGTTTTTAATTCGGAGAAGAAGCTGACGAAGTGGCGGTTGAAGAAGGTTTTGGAGCAGTAGGGGATCGCGGTGGGCGGCGGGCCCGTGGGCCGTTAGCGGTTGCCGTGAGCGGTTTCGGTTTCGGTTTCGGTTTGCGGGACTCGCGGTTGGCCGCTCGCAGCTCGCCGATGCGGTTGCTGTCACATAGATTGATTCTCGCATCCAGAAGTAATTGCTGATCTGTCGGCCGAAAATCGACCGTTTTTAGTCAAGTTTTTGACCACAAAGGATCTGATTCATTGAACAGCCGGAATGAAAATTGCACGACTTTTCCTTTTGCGCAAAAGCGCTTGACCTTTGACTATTGTTTTCTTGACAAAATATACAAAATAATGTATACATATAATAGTATACGGGAGACGCTTTGTTGCTAAAAGAGGTGATTTGGCTGGGCGATAGCAAACAAGTTGTGAGTGAGTTTCCGACATCTATAAGAGAAGACTTGGGCTTTCAGCTCTATCAATTGCAACAAGGCAAAATGCCCGCCAGGAGCCGTCCGATGAAGAGCATTGGTGGCGGCGTATTTGAATTGAAAGAGCAGGACCATCAAGGTTGGTACAGAGTGATATACGCGATCCAGGTGAAGAGAAAAGTTTATGTGCTTCACAGCTTTAAAAAGCAAAGTGCAAAAACCTCTAGAACTGACCTTGAGCTCGCTAAAAATAGGTTGAAACAAATTGAGTAGGAGCGAGTTATGAAAAAAAATAAGTCTGTGTTTAACGACATTGGATTCAACGAACAAGAGGCCTTGGCTTTGACTGTTAAGGCTGATCTTTATGGAAAAATCCTTGATGTTGTTGAAAAACAGAAGATTAAACCTCGCGACCTTGAGAAAATTCTCGATGTTCCTCAACCTAGAGTCAGCGAGCTTTTGAACGGCAAAATGTCTTCGCTCAGTATCGAAAAATTGCTCTCATACCTGGAAAAACTGGGTGTTGAGGCGATGATGTCATTTAGAAAAAAGCGAGCTAGCTAAAGGGCCGAGCGGCCCCTTGCAGCTGTTGGGTTTTCTAAATCCATAAATCTCGCAGTGGGCGGCGGGCATGTGGGCCGTTAGCGGTTGCCGTGAGCCGTTTCGGTTTCAGTTGTGGTTCGCGGGACTCGCGGTTGGCCGCTCGCGACTCGCCGCTGCGGTTATGTCTCCTCGGCCGGAGCAAAGCCCCGGCGCAAAGTATTCTCCGTCACAACCTTCGGCTCCATAAACTGCAATAAATAATCCGGCCCGCCGGTTTTGCTGCCGACACCCGACATCTTAAAGCCGCCGAACGGATGGCGATCGACCATCGCTCCGGTGATGCCACGGTTGATGTAGAGGTTACCGACTTCGAAGCCCGCTTTGATCTTCTCAATGTTGGCGGGACTTCGTGAATACAAGCCCCCTGTGAGGGCATACTCGACACCGTTGGCGATATTCAAAGCGTGATCAATATCTTTGGCTTTGATGACCGCGAGCACCGGGCCGAAGATTTCGTTTTTCGCCAAATTCGATTCAGGCTTTACTTCGGTGAAAATCGTTGGCGGAACGAAAAAGCCCTCTTCAGGCACCGGGCCTTGGTAGGCGAGGGTGGCCTCTGACTTGGCATTCTCAATAGTTTGTAGAATGCGCTTTTGCGCTTCTTCATCAATCACTGGGCCAACGAAGGAATCGGGTACTTCGGCAAATGCAACTTGAATACTTTTTGTGGCTTCAATGAGCCGGCTCTTAAAGCGCTCATAGATTTCTTCAACGACGATCACACGCGAGCAGGCTGAGCATTTTTGCCCTTGAAAACCGAAGGCAGAATATAAGACGCCGGTGACGGCTTCGTCTAAATCGGCATCGCTGTCGATGATGACAGCGTTTTTACCGCCCATTTCCGCAATCACTCGTTTAACACTCATTTGTCCTGGCAAGGTCGTTGCGGCTTTTTCGACAATGTGCAGGCCGACGGCTTTTGAACCGGTGAAACAAATCAATTGCGTGTCGATATGACCAGTGAGGTAGTCGCCAATTTCTTCGCCGTAGCCGTTGAGCAAATTCACGACACCGTTCGGGACTCCGGCTTCACGCAGAGCTTTCATCAGGTAAACTCCGATGATGGCACTTTGCTCAGCTGGCTTCATGACGACCGTATTGCCGGTGACGAGGCTTGCGGCAGCCATGCCACATAAAATCGCCAGCGGAAAATTCCAAGGCGCAATCACCACGTTCACACCGCGCGGCTGATAAACATAGTGACTGGTTTCGCCGGGGATGCCGCCGACGCGAAGGCCCTGGCTGAGTTTACGCATATCACGAGCGTAGTAGCGGCAGAAATCAATAGCCTCAGCGATATCGCCATCGGCTTCCTCCCACTGCTTGCCAACTTCGTAGACTTCAAGTGCCGACAGCTTAAAGCGGTCGCGATCGAGAATGGCGGCGAGTTTGTCGAGAATGTCAGCGCGTTTTTCGGCGGGCGTTTGCTTCCAAGTTTGAAACGCGGTTTTGGCGGCTTGAATAGCCGCTTCGGCTTCGGGAATGCCGGCAACGGCGACCCGACCCACGACTTCTTGCGGATGCGAAGGGTTGAGGCTAGCGAGCCAGCGGTTCGTGGTGACATCACGGCCATTGATATGCAGCGGGTGATCGACACCGTAGTCGCGGGCTTTGAAGTCAGCCAAGGCGCGCAGCATTTTTTGGCGGTTGGCTTCGATTCCGAAATCAACCATGGGTTCATTATAAAATTTGCCTTCTTTGCGAACGACTTCACTCGAGGTGGGTTTGAGGTTTTCCCGCGGATCGCGCAGCAAGTCCTCAGTCGAAACGTTATCGGCAAACTTTGAGCGCAAGAATGATTCGTTTGAGGTATTCTCAAGAAGACGGCGCACTAAATAGGCCATGCCCGGAATCAATTCACCGACCGGAGCATATTCACGAACGCGGTAACCCATGCGCACGAGTGAGCGCTTAATCGGATCGGCCATGCCAAACAGCATTTGAATTTCAATGGCGCGTGGGTCAACACCCAAGCGTTCGGCGTGCACGAGAGTTGCTGCTACGGAGCGCACATTGTGTGAGCCCAGTGCGAGGCGAATCGCTTGATGGTTTTGCAAAAGCACAAGCGCGCAATCTTCGTAATTGGCGTCAGATTCGCGTTTGACCGTGTAGACGGGAATCGCCCAGCCCGTTTGCTCGGAATGAACAGTTTCGAAATCCCAGTAAGCACCTTTCACTAAGCGAACGGTGAATGGCACGCCTCGTTTTTTTGCGAATTCAACTAAGTCTTTCACGTCTTTGAGGGAGTCGCGCAAGTAGGCTTGAATCACGCAACCCCAATTGGGATAAGTTTTAAATTCAGGCTCAAGGAGAAGTTCTTTAAATACGTCAAGAGTAAAATCCTTGATCTCGTATTGTTCCATGTCGAGGTTAATGAAAACACCGCGCTCCATCGCCAAGCGAAAAATCGGACGCAGCCGTTCTTTGGCGGTCTCTTTGGATTTATCCCAAGCTTTGACATCGATTTGCGAATACAAAGCACTGAGTTTAACCGACACATTCACACGCGGAATCGGCCCCTTGTGGTCTTCATCGATTTGCGCGATGTGCTCCCAATTGGCGGCATCTTTGGCGAGCCAGTTAATGAGCTCCATGTATTTCGCTTGGTAATCGTGCGCTTCTTGTTCGCTCAAGCAAGCTTCGCCTAAGAGATCGACGGTGAAAGCGATTTTATTTTTACGAGCTTTTTTCAAAACTCCCAAGGCTTCTTCGGGAGTTTCACCAGTGATGAACATTTTCGCCATTTGCGTGACATTTTTCTTAATCGCGCCGGCCATCAAGCCTGGAGCCAGTGAGCCCAAGCCCATGCCGAAGTTGAAAACACTTGGCAGTTCTTCGCCGCCTTCGGAGAAATATTCTTTTAAGTGGCGTGCGACCTCTGAGCCAGAATTCAAATACGGAAGCACGTCAACAAAGCGAAACATCTGCGTTTTGAATTTTTCATTCTTCATGGACCATTCCATGATTCGGCCGTACCACCAGTCCTTGTTGAAAATGGACTTGGTTTCGGATTCCATCATATTGAAGATGGTTTCACCCTTGGCCTTGATGGCGGCTTGATTGGCATCCACAGACGACCCCCGAAATGTTTCAGATTTGTGCGACCAGATTCTAGTCTTTTCACTCTAGTTATCAAGGAAAAAATGGGTCAATCAGACGGCAAGGCGGCGAGCCCGGAGCTTAGCTGGCAGCGACTTTCCAACGGGCCGCTTGAGCGCCTTTTATTTCCGCGTAAAGCTCATCACCAGCAAACATTTGCGCGACCCCGGCGGGGGTCCCAGTGAGGATGACATCGCCTTCACAGAGGGGAAAGCGCGGCTGCAGGTACTCGCATATTTGCGCAAGTGAAAAAATCATTTGCGCGGTTGAGCCTTGTTGGCGACGCTGGCCGTTGACTTCGAGAAAAAATTCCAGGTGTTGGCCAGCAGGGTGCATCGGTGCCCAATCTCCAAGGGGGCACGAATCGCGAAATGATTTGGCTAAACTCCAAGGGTGACCGGCATTTTTAAGTTTGGTTTGCAGATCCCGAGCGGTCAAGTCGAGAGCGAGGGTAAAAGCATCTGGCTTTAAATCGGCACCCAAACGATAAGCGATTTCAACTTCATGGTGAATCTCTTTGGACCAATCCGGCAGGTGGATTTCGCCGCCGTTTCGAACTGCGGTGGAGCCGGCCTTTAAGAAAATCATGGGCTCAGACAGAGGCTGGCTTGCACCCATTTCCTTTGCATGATCGGCATAGTTGCGGCCGATGGCCCAAATATTACGCAGCATTTGACCCTCCCCCAATGATCGTTCGGATGAGTCAAAAGTAGCCTATCCCCGGCGCTCGAGCAAAGTTATTCTTCTGTTGCACGGGTCAGCGGTGATTCGGAAGTATCGCTCATGAGGCCTCCGGGCGAAGTTTCTGGCGACTCGTGATCCGAGCCATCGCTCTTGGCCTGATTTTGGATCTCTTCCGGAAGCAGACCATGTTCGGGAAGTGAGGTGACGTCGAGTTTCGGGCCATGTTTATTTTGGACACTGGGATCATTGGCTATTTTAGGTCGATTTTCCATGACAACCTCCAGGCCCCAAATTCTATCAGTTAGAGATTAGCGAAGGCGTCTCAAAGGGTTGATTTTTGCGTCAGGCTTTGTACATCAGCCAAGTTGAATCCTGATGGGTAAAGATTCGCGCCTGGCAATTTTGAAAGCTGAAATCGAGCTCGCTATGGTTATCTTGAATTGTGAGAAAAAACATCGCGACTTCGAGCCAATCCATATGTGAACAAAGAAAAACCACGGACTCATGCGAGTGCTTCTCGTGAATCTGGCTTAAATATTCGACCACGCGTTTTTCAAATTGACGCTCGGATTCGCCCTCTGTTCGCCGCTCGTCAAGATTTTTTTCAATGCGCAATTCAAGTTGCAGTGCCTCAGCTAGAGGGGCGAGAGTCTCACGGGCGCGGCGCTTGGGCGAGCTATAAAGGACGGTCGGTCGTGGCAAATTAGCGACATGAAGAGGGGCCGCTGCGGCTGACACTTGCGGATCAATGAGTCGCGTTAATAAGGCTTGTGCCTGGTACTTTCCTTCGCTATTCAGACCGCTGTCAGAGCCCTCAATGGAATTGCGGCTGCCATGGCGAAGTAAGACAAGTTTCATTGGCTGATGCTCCTAAAAGCGACTGGCTTCTGATTGGATTTTCAGGAGCCTGCTAGATTTTGTCTCATGATCAGGTTATAATAAATAACTGAAATGACAAAAACGCAGCGGGTCCATAAATTTTTAACGGAAGAACTGACGATTCGTGCCGCCGGAGTGGTTGCAACACAGCTCGTCGAAGAGATGCGCTCCTTACAGCACACCTATCCGATTGCCACAGTTGCCGTTGGCCGCGCCTTGATCGGCTCACTTTTAATGTCGAGTCATTTGAAACACAATCAAGAACTCAGCCTATATTTTCGCGGAAATGGCCCACTCGGTAGTATTTTTGCGCAAGCGAGTTATGAGGGTAAAGCGCGGGGCTATGTCGCCAATCCGCAATTTATTACGCCAGTTGAGAGTGAACAGATTCAAATTGGTCCGGCAATCGGCATTGGCCTATTGACGGTGACGCATCATTTGCCGAATCAGAGTGTCCCGCACACGGGAACGGTGATTATTCGTACCGGTGAAATTGGCGATGATATTGCATTTTATCTCGATCAATCGCATCAAATTCCGTCAATTGTTTCGTTAGGTGTGCAGGTCGATAAATACGGCCGCGTGGAAGCCGCCGGTGGTGTGCTCATTGAGCTCATGCCCGGAGTGAGTGAAGAGTCGATTCGGCTGCTGGAACAAAGGGTGCCGCAAGTTCCGTCCATTTCGAAACTGATTATGGAAGGGGCTCAGCCTGAGGATTTGGTAGCCGCGTTCTTAGCTGATTTCAAACTGATCGAATTAGAACATGATTTTCCGATTCAATATCAGTGCCGTTGTTCGCTCGAGCGAGTCAAACGCTCGGTGGTGCTTTTAGGATTGCAAGAGATTGAATCGATTTTAACAGAAAAAAAACCTCTTGATGTTTCTTGTGAATTCTGTGGCCGTAAATATCAGGTTTCTGAAACTGACTTGATCGAAATGCGCAACGACCTTTACAAAGAGAGTCTGAATTAGCCCCTCAATAATTGATATCCACAGTCCTTTAAATTTACAGTTATGATTTTGCCGCAGATTAGACTGGCGATTGACCACAGATCTGGTAAATTTTATCGTCAAATAAGGCAAAATAGTTGCTTGAGGAGTCTTTCCCATATGCGAAATCTAGGGCACAGAATTTTTTTCGTCGCATGCAGTTTCGTCACCTTCACTCTCACTAGTTATTCTAGGCCGGCCCTGGCCAGTTTTACTCTGAAAGATTCCTACGAAGCCGCCATAGAAAAGACCGAATCGGTAAAGGCTCAGCAGAGTCGCGTCGAACAGGCGCAAGCTCGCGATACGCAGGCGCACAGTGCGGTGATTCCACATTTTTATTTAAACGGAGCCTACGGCCGCGCCGATGGCAATGCCAGCTCGACCACCACGACGGGAAGCAGCACCGGCGGTGCCGCCGGATCGCCCTCGTTTAGCTTGGGTAATTCTTCTGAGAGTTACACGGTTCGCCTCAATGCCGTGCAACCTCTGTTTCACGGCTTTCGTGAATTCGCCGGAATCGAAGCCTCTAACGCTGATGTGGCCTCAAACAAGTATTTGACCGAGGCCGCGCGTCTCTCGCTTTATGATTTAGTCGCCCAAGCTTTTTACAGCGTGCTGGCGGCCGAAAAAGATTTGGCTAACTTGCAAGCGCAGCTCACCCTGACCACGGATCGCATTAAAGAATTAACTGCGCGTACACGGGTCGGTCGATCACGACAAACTGAACTTTTGGCGGCTGAATCACAACGGGCCGCCCTTCGAGCGCAAATCATGATCGCTGATGGAGCTTTGGCGCAAGCGCGGGAACAATTTGCTTTTGCGACGGGTTTACCTGCCGACTCGCTTTTACAAGACAATGCAGCACCCGTTCCGCAGCAATTGGCGACCTTGACCGAATTCACAAATAATCTTAATGACCGCCCCGATCTACGCTCATTTTTGGAGCAAGAAAAATTCGCCGATGCCCAAGTGAAAGTGGCGAAATCAAACTACTGGCCGTCTCTTGATTTTAACGGCAATTATTACTTTCGTCGCACTGGCGCTGCTGAAGGATCGAAATGGGATGCGAGTTTGTCGCTGACGATTCCTCTTTTTGAAGGGTTTGTGACGGAAGGGCAAGTGCGCGAAGCCGCAGCACACCTTTACGAGCGAAAACTTCTGACCTTGCAAGCGGATCGCACGGCGCTGCGTGACGTCGATGCTGCCTATAAATTCGCACAAAGTGGCATTGAGCAAATCCGCCTGCTCAAAGAAGCGCTCGATTTGGCTGAAAAAACTTATCGCGAAGAAAACCGCGATTATCGCTTTGGCTTGTCCACCAACCTGGATGTGCTCACGGCGCTCAATGCGCTTCAGGATACCCGCCGTACTTTTGATCGTACGTATTATCAAACGCAAATTGCGTTGATCAATTTACAGGTGGCACAAGGAAAAATGCCTTAGGACCTGTGACGAAATAACTTAGACATTTTCGCTTGGTCTTTTGAGCCAGCCCTTCGTTGCGTCGCCCTCGAATTAGCCGCTGGCTAGTCCTTC
>JAYVXN010000434.1:0-3717 GCA_043785085.1 Bdellovibrionales bacterium
TCTCGTTAGCCGCCTGCTAGCGCTTCGGCCTCCCGTCTCGATTCGTCGCAAAATCCACGGCGAAAAAGTGTCAAGTTACTTATGACGGGGTGCTTAGGCGAAACGACGCAAGGATTAGCCTAAAGAGTATTTAAGTGGGCGCGAGCCAGTTCCGTCACCACCCGACCGCGCGGTGTTTTGTGCAAGAGGCCTTCTTGGATCAAAAACGGCTCATACACTTCCTCAAGAGTTTCTTTCTCTTCACTTAATGCAGCGGCCAGCGTATCAATCCCGACAGGTCCACCGGCGAATTTTTCAATGATCAGAATCAGGATTTTGCGATCCATATCATCAAGACCGAGACTGTCGACTTCGAGCTGATCAAGCGCATAACTGGCGAGCTGCAAAGTGATACGGCCATCGCCTTTCACTTGAGCATAATCTCGAACCCGTTTTAAAAGTCGATTGGCAATTCGCGGCGTACCTCGACAACGGCGCGCGATTTCAAAAGCACCGGCTTCGTCGATTTCAATTTTTAAAAGGCCTGCGGAACGGCGAATGATGGTGACCAATGCCGGCTTTTCATAAAAACTCAGGCGCTCGACAATTCCAAAGCGATCGCGCAGAGGCGCATTGAGCAAGCCCGCGCGAGTCGTGGCACCGACTAAGGTAAATGGCGCCAATTGAAATTTCATAGACCGCGCACCCAAGCCTTCGCCCGTGACGATATCAATATAGTAATCTTCCATGGCGCTATAAAGATACTCTTCAACGACGCGATTCAAGCGGTGAATCTCATCAATAAATAAAATCGAATTAGGCTTAAGACTGGTTAAGATCGCGGCGACATCGCCTTTTTTATCAAGCGCTGGGCCCGAGGTGGTTTTGCATTCAGCCCCCATGGTGAAGGCGATGATATGGGCCAATGTGGTTTTGCCGAGCCCCGGCGGACCGCTTAAAAGAATATGGTCAATCGGCTCAGCACGGCCTTTTGCCGCCTCGACAAATACTTTGAGTTTGTTTTTGACTTTATCCTGTCCTGGAAACTCATCAAAACTCTTCGGGCGTAGGCTCGCTTCCCAAGAATCCGTTTCAACTGGCGCGGCATCAAGAATGCGCGTCGTAGTTTCTTCGATGAAATCAAAATCCGTCATATTCGCTCCTGATAAAACGACTGATTAAAATTGCCCGGTGAGAGCCTGTAAGCCTTCGCGAATCCCCTGTTGCAACTCGAGATCTTTGGGCATATCCGCGACCACCTTTTCGACATCCTGCAAACGAAATCCTAAATTCACCAAAGCCGAAATCAAATCGCCCCGGGCCTTGGCACTCTTCGGAACTTTCTTCATATCGGCCGGCGATTCTTCGTCGAGAATTAGCTTTCCCTTCAGTGATAAAATCAACTGTTCCGCAGTTTTCTTACCGACTTTCGGTAAACCGGAGAGCGCTTTGACATCGCCTGCCTCAATCATTTCTAGCAAGTGCGTGATTGACGTGGCAGAGAGAATTTTCAACGCCATCTTTGGACCCACGCCATTGACTTTGACCAAGGAGAGAAACATTTTTTTCTCAAGCGTCGAGGCAAAACCAAACAGTGAAAGGGCATCCTCACGAATATAAGTTTGCACCCATAGTTTCACTTCACTTTGGCTTGAAACTTCGTCCAAGGTGTTGAGAGAACATTGCACATCATAACCGACACCATTGACCTCGAGTATCAGTCCTTCCAGCGATCGCTCAACTACTTTGCCCCGCAAAAATCCAATCACGTCGTCCCTCCAATAAAAAATATCACAAAACCCCTTCGCGACTTTGCCTAAGGCTCAATGCGACTTCCAACATCCGCGCGTGATAGTAGGCTAACGCTAAAGCATCGGACGAATCGATTTGCCCGGGGCCGCGAATGCCGAGCGCCGCAAACAAAACCAACTGCACTTGTTCTTTTTCGGCTGCACCACTTCCGGTGATCCCTTTTTTCACTGAACGAGTCGCATACTCAATGAGCTGCGAGTTAATTTGCGCGGCCGCAAACAAGCAGACGCCACGCATATGTCCCAGCTTAAAAGCCGAATCCGCATTGCGACCTAAAAAAACTTTTTCGACCACCGTGACATTCGGACGAACGCGCGCAAACAAAGTGAGCAGCTGTTCGCCGATGAGATGCAGCCTTTCCGAAAAAGCCTTCGACGCAGGAGCCTGCAAAACCCCATGTTCAAGGTGAATGATTTTTGCACCCTGAGCTTTAATCACCCCATAGCCGGTATTATGGCTTCCAGGGTCAATTCCCATTATGATCTGCAAAAATGGCCTCCGCTTAAGCCGGTTTCACACGATGTCCTAGCAAACAAATCATTAAAGCTCGCCCAAAGGCCGGTATCAAGCAAATTGAACCCCAGCGCTCACGATGTTAGGCTTTATTAATGCCACCCGTAAATTCTGAATTTATCGAACGTTATCAGCTCGAGCTGGAAAAAAATCCGCAATCAAAAGTATTTGCGCCGCTCGCCGAGGCTTATCGCAAAATGGGGCTTCTCGACGAGGCGTATCGAATCTGCTCAAGAGGCGTGCACCTGCACCCTGATTTTGTCAGTGGCCGCGTGGCCTTTGCGAAAATCCTGATCGAAAAAAAGACCTATGAGCCGGCTCTGACGCAACTTGAAAAAGTTGTGCAGACTTCGCCTGATAATATTTTAGCGCATGCGCTGATGGGTGAATCGCTGATGGAATTGCGCCGACCCAAAGACGCACTTAAATCCTATAAAATGGTGCTTTTTTTAAATCCCAATGATGAAAAGGCTTTGGCGGTGGTTCGCAAATGGGAATTTCTCACCGCCGACGAATATGAGGCCGCACTCTTTGCCATACAAGATCCCAAACCCATGCAAGCAAAATCTCCAGAGCCAGCTGCGCCTTCGGATGAGGCTGCGGTCCGTGAAATTGAGCGAGCTTTGTCGCTTGCAGATGCCTATTTGGTTCGCAATGACTTAGAGCACGCCGTCAAAGTTCTCAAAGATGCCAAAGCTCGCCTTGGTCCGGTCAAAGAAATCAACCACCGCCTCGGTCTCCTCGCTCGACGCGTGAAGGTTTTCGATGATGAACTCGCAGAAGAATCCACTAAGAGCGTTGCGCCAGAGACGCCAGAGCAGCAGCTGTTGCAGAATATCCTGCAGCGAATAAATGAACGTCGCCTCCGTTAACATTTCCGGCACTTGACCAGCCGTTCTATTTCCGCGATAACCATTTAATTATCGACTGAAACAACCCGTCGCTTGTGAGGATCTATGTATCAGCTAACGGATTTTAAAAAGGGCCTGAAAGTCATGGTTGAGGGCGAACCCTATGTGATTGTTGATTTTCAACACGTCAAACCAGGAAAAGGCAATCAATTCACCCGAACCAAATTGCGCAGCCTATTGACTGGCTCAAACCTTGAACGGACTTTTAAATCTGGTGAAAAATTCGATGTCCCCGACGTCAATACGGTCGATATGACCTTCTTATACAAAGACGACAATGGCTTCAATTTTATGAATCAGAAAAGTTTTGATCAGGTCACTTTGAATGAAGGCGAAGTGGGTGAATCGAAAAATTATCTGATCGATAATACGGAATGCGTGATCATGAACTACAATGGCCGTGCCATTGGTGTGGACGTCCCCAAAGCCGTCAATTTAAAAGTGGTCAAAACTGACCCGAACTTCAAAGGCAACACGGTCACCGGAGCCACCAAGCCCGCGA
>JAYVXN010000435.1:0-3707 GCA_043785085.1 Bdellovibrionales bacterium
GGCGGAGGGATTTACGCCGAATCTGCGAAAAAAGAGAGCGCGAAAGTGCTTAGGATCGTTAAAACCAAATTCGGTCGCAAGTTCAACCAGCGGAAGCGAATTGCCGTCGCGGAGTTGCTGGGCAATAGCATCAAGTTTCCAAGCATTTGCGTATTGGATCGGCGAACAGCCCATCGCAAGCTTAAATCTCTTCTGAAAATGAGTAGGGTCTAACTGAACCGACCCTTTTTGAAACGGTGTCAGCCGACCACCCGAGACCGGTAAACCGGTGGAACCTGCGCCATTTTTAAACCGGTGCCTCCAGGTAACATTTGGCGTCTTAAAAAAAGAGGCTTCGACACCCTATTCTCGACCAGCTCTCATTAAATCAGTTTATAGCTTGGCATGGCTTTCGCTAACTAAATCCTCGAAACATCGTTCTTGTTTGAATAAATGGAGATTAATCCCACAAACTTTGGAACGGTATCAAATCCTTAGGAGACCGTATGAACAACCGCCGAACTGTGTCAACATTGTTGTTATGTTTGTTGTCTGTTGCTGCCGTGATCGAGAAGCCCTCCTCTGCTTTCGGAGCAGATTCAGTTTATGACAGCTCCACTTTTTTTCTGAAGAGCTCCGCGGGGCAACGGGCAGAAATCACGACTGCGTTTATCCCTGACTTTCGAAGATTAAATGAGAACCAGGCGGATAGCGAACTTTTGCTCCCGCCCCAGGATAGAACTTGGAACTTTCGGCCCAACACGGATGTTATTTTACCAAAACAAAACATCGACAATGTTCGCTTCACAGTTCTGACGCTCGCAGAAGCTCAACTGCTTTTGCGTTTAATTCAAAAGGCCAGCTATGTCCCATGGACAATGATCGAAGCTGGATGTCAATTTCGAGCCTACGAAATGTCTCGGATATTGAAGGTTAATGGCGTGAGTTCCGGTCGCATATGGATCTATCCCGACGGGGATGGATCCCTAGGTATATCGGTGCCCTGGGTCGGAAAAGGCATCCAACGACCCGTTGGCTGGAATTTCCACACAACTCCAATAGTGATGATAAAAAGTATGGACTCCCAAGGGCACGAGAAAATCACAGAAATGGTCTTGGACCCAGCCTTTGATAAAGCTAACCCTTTGACCCTTAAACAATGGACGAACAAATTCGCTGCTAACGATAATTTTCATTTTGTTCGAACAGATTGGACAAATCTGATAGGCACCACCAATGATGCGAATTTTAAAGCTAACTTTGGATCCGATTTTCTGACCGTGACTTATCGCTGGGTCAGACTGTATTTTGATGTCGAGCAAAAGATTAAGCCCTATATTGACGCCCTCTATGGCGCGGACAACTATCTGGCCTTTGTGCCAACAAGATACGACTGCCCGGAGTGCTACTATTGGGCAGTCGAGTTATCAAAAGGCGCTAGCATTACAATGCCTCAGTAGTATCGAGACTCAAAAGCACTGTCTGTTCCAGAATCCAACGAGCCAGTTCCTGATCAAGTGGAGAATCTCCTAAACACGTTACAATACAGTTTTCATCCAATTTCTGATCAGGATGGCTACGCAAGCAGTTTTTTAACACTTAGAGCTGGCGTCACTGACGGCGTCCCGACATGATCGAGGATTTTTTTGATTACCTTGGGATCCTCAATCGCTGAGATGATTTTCACTTTCCCGCCGCACAGGTTGCATTTTTCAACGTCGATCCCAAATATTCGTTTTAACAGCCGGGCCCAGCTGATGCGTGTTTTTTTCTTCTGTTCGGCCAGCGCTCCGGTTGGAGTTTGATCTGGGACAAGCTCAAGCTTTGGTGGTTCGGCTTTCACAGGGACGATCATTTTTCTGAACTTGTAATGAGGTGCTAAAACTCCGTGGAACCGCGTGAGGTGAACCTTCGGTCTTGGCACGATGGAAGCTAGCTTTTCCATCAACTCCGTGGGCGACATCACGATATGGCTTGTGCCGTCGTCATAAGGTCTTTTGAGTTTATACACGATTTGTCCGCTGGAGTTTTGGTATAGCCGTTCTTCAGCGATCGGTGGGCGGGCGATGTGTCTGCAGATTTTTTCAAGCTCCTTCTTTTTTCCACCAGCAACATGGACTCCCGCGTGAAGCGAGAACTCAGAGCTTGCGGCAACAAGTCCTTTTCGCAAATTGTGGTCAGTTTCAGGTACGGTTTTTAGTACGAGAGCTTTTTTACCTTTGTTTGCGCCCATGGCTGTCATCAAGACCGGACAATGTGCGCAACAATGATCTGGAGTACAACACTGTCGGATTCACCCACACCCTAAGTTTTGAATTTGTCGACAATTTCATTAGAGATTATTACGGCACGAAAATTGGAATAAAATTGGAATAAACTTGTGAAATTCCCTTTAAGAGGTTGTCCAATGGCATTTATCTCACGTTTGTTCGTTTTATCGGTGGTTTTCCTAATTTTGGGTTCGCAAAATGCGCATACCATTGCCGTAAATTGTCGCGATTTGTTCAAAACTTAGGGTGTGGGTGAATCCGATAACCTGAATAATTTTGCTCGACCGAGACTGGCTTTAAATGCACTGGCTCTGGACCGGCCAACGCGGGCTGAGCTTCACAAAAGAGTTCTACTTTAAGGGAAAATCTCTTTTGTTATGAATATGGCCAATCAGTGTGATTTCACGTCCATCAGGAAATGAAATTACTGGAGAGGCATTAAGTCATGGCTGCAAATTGGCACCACCTATCTTAAATTTTTGACAGCGATTTGTGTTTCAGAGTGAACTGTCTCGTTTTGAAACAGTGGATCTTCATTTTGCTATTTAATATTCATGCTGATGGGTTTTGACCCATAAAGGACACTTAGCTTCAAATATAATTGGCTCACATTAATCACACCGAAATCGAACAGGTGAGTGTGGCTACATTGCCTCGGGCTCATTTATTATGCGTCAATGCGCGTAACCAACTTTTTCGGCAAATTTTCCATGAGTCAATTCGATCAATTTAAAATAGTCATCACATGGCCTACAATTTGCACTCTGTTTTATACATGAAAGCAAATCTTACAAAAGCTCTTTTCTACGCGCTATTAGCCACCATCCTGACTGCAAGTAACGGCATTGCTGCGAACTTCAATCGAAATCCAAATAACTCGATTTCTCAAATAACAACCATCGAGAAATCGAATGCCAAACTCGATTCATTTGATAAATGGGAAGTTCGCACGGCACCTGTTATGATGGTCGCCGCCTGGTACACTTTAGATTTGAGTTACCAGTTGACTCCCAATTGGTCGACAGGGCCAGCGGCCGTATTTTATCAAAATGACCATGTTGGAGGAATGCTGATGCCCGCAGATTTTGGGCAAGCGTTGGGGTGGCAGCAGCTTTATACATTCAAACCTATGAAGGCCGCCTCTCTGTATGTGAGCTCACATGTCTATTATCAATCGTATAGCTCTGCGGGCGATGCGCAAATTAACAGTCGAGACCAGCATGATGGAATTAAAGTTAACTCAGATTTCGGAATTCGCTGGCATGAACATCATTTTATTATGTTAGCCGGAGCGGGCGTCGAATATATCGACGAACAACGCCGGCAAGTCTACAATCAAAATGCAGTGATCCAGCCTGAACTGCGCGTACCGGAGCATTCCGCCAGTCTAATCCGGACTCAATCCGCCACCTAAATCCGGTCTCATGGCGCCACCCAAATCCGGAGCATTCCGCCACC
>JAYVXN010000436.1:0-11851 GCA_043785085.1 Bdellovibrionales bacterium
ATTCGCTATACGACTTCGCACCCTAAAGACTTCAATCAAGAGCTCTGTGATATTTCCCAGAAATACCGCGCAAAAATTTGCGATTATATTCATCTTCCGGCGCAATCTGGGAATTCAGAGGTGTTGGCGCGTATGAACCGAAATTACACCAGAGAAGAGTATTTGGAAAAGGTCGCGATGATTCGCGGCACGATTCCTGGTGTGGTTTTATCCACGGATCTCATAGTTGGATTTCCAGGTGAAACCAGCGCTCAATACGACGATACCCGGCGTTTGCTGGAAAAGGTAGAGTATGAGAATATTTATGCCTTCAAATACAGCCCACGGCCTTTTACCAAAGCGGCGCGCTATACCGATCAAGTCGAGGAAATTGAAAAATCACGGCGTTTGACTGAACTTTTAGAGGTGCAGCGCGAAATTTCCTTCCGGCTGGCTGAGCCCTATAACGGTAAAATCGTTGAGGTTTTAGTTGAGGAGTATAAAAAAGACGACCAGTTATTATGCGGCCGCACCAGTCAAAATAAGCTTGTCTTCTTTCCTGGCCCTGATAGCTTCATCGGCCAAACTCTGTCGGTCAAAATTGAAAAGGCCTTTCCGACGGTCCTGCGCGGGCAAATTCTCGGCCCAGAAATGAGCGCAGGGATTCATGACAGGGGCGGAGTCCTTCAGTGAGTGAAAACGGCAAAACAGTGTTGAGCGAAAAGCGCTCAAGGCCAGCAAAATTGCGAGCGAAAAATCTTAAGGCCACCGGGCCTAAAGGTGGGCACATTAAGGGGCAGGGGGTAGAGCCCGCCATTGAGGTCTTTCCTTATGGAATCAGTATTGGCACGCCGCAATCGCGACCGATTTTAGTTTTAAAAGACAAATCAGAAACAGATATTTTACCGGTGTGGCTGCACCCTTTAGACGCGGGCCTGGCTCTCTCAGATTTATCGCAACAGCCGAGTTCGCCACATAAGATTACCCGTAAACTCCTAGAGGCCTTGAAGCTGCAGATTGAACGCTGTGAATTCGTCGATATTGTTGGTCATCACCAGTATGTTAAGATTCAGTTTCGTGGCCCTCTCCAAGTTGAAGCTATTCGCGTGCGCGCCGATGAGGCGATGTCATTTTGTCTCGCCATGAATGCACGGTTTTATAGCACGAAAACCTACATGCTGCGTTGTCGGGAAATCGATGAAGAACTCACTCGAGTGGAGCATGGTCTCAGAAGTCAGCCGCAGGTGACTCTGAAAAATCATAAATACATGATGTAAGCAGATCTTCTTCTCCCGAAGCAAAATTCTTTGCTTGTTGATCGCCTCACTTCCGCATAAAATCTCTGAATTCTCATTCTCATTCTCAATCGTGCGGGGATTTTCTCATGATCATGTCACTTCTCAATCATACTCCTGAAGTCGGCACAGGCACCTACCTCGCGCCGAGTGCGCAGTTGATCGGCCAAGTGAAACTGGGTCGCGATTGTTCTGTTTGGTTCAATACAGTTTTACGTGGCGATGTCGGCCCGATCACAGTTGGTGATGAAACCAATATTCAAGATGGCACCGTGATTCATGGCACCTTCAATAAGGCGTTTGCAAAAATCGGCAGCCGAGTGACGATCGGCCATTCGGTGATTCTGCATGGCTGCACAGTGGATGATCTGGTTTTGGTCGGCATGGGGGCAATTATCATGGATAATGCCCATATTCCGGCGCGCTCAATTGTCGGCGCGGGTTCGCTCGTGACCGAAGACGCGAAGTTTGCTGAAGGCTGGCTCATTCTCGGCAGGCCAGCAAAAGCGGTTCGGCCACTGAAGCCTGAAGAGTTGGCTTTTTTAGATAAGTCAGCCGAAAATTACCTGCTCTATAAATCTTGGTATCAAAAATGACTTTTGGGGGAAGATAATGGAATTTGCCTTAACCTTTGACGATATTCTTTTGGTTCCGCAGTACTCTGAAATCGTACCCTCAGAAATTTCGACAATGAGTGAATTTGCCCGCGGCGTAGTTTTAAGCACGCCCATTCTTTCGGCTGCCATGGATACCGTGACCGAAAATAAAATCGCCCGCATCATGGCCCAGCAAGGTGGTTTGGGAATTATTCATAAAAACCTCTCAATCGAGCAACAGGCCTTTGAGGTTGAAAAAGTGAAGAAATACGAAAGCGGCATGATCTTGGAGCCGATCACACTTGAGCCGACCCGCCGGGTGTCAGATGCATTAGAGCTGATGAAGCGCTATTCAATCAGTGGGGTGCCGGTCACGGTCGAAGGCGTGCTTGTCGGCATTCTTACCAACCGTGATTTGCGCTTTGAAACTAATCTCACGCAGCCGATCTCGAACATCATGACCAAAGAAAATCTCATCACCACCGAAGAAGGCACGACCCTACAACAAGCCAAGCAAATCTTGCAAAAACATCGCATTGAAAAACTGCCGGTCGTGGATAAAAAAGGCCGCCTCATAGGTCTTATTACCATCAAAGATATTGAAAAAGCTCAGGCGTTTCCGCTTGCCACTAAAGATCGCCATGGCCGCTTGCTCGTTGGTGCTGCAGTCGGTGTGGATCAAACTTCTCATGAGCGAGTCGACGCACTGGTGGCGGCTGGCTGTGATGTGATTTGCATCGACACGGCTCATGGACATTCAAAGAATGTCCTCTCGATGGTGAAGTGGACGCGTGAAAAATACAAAGACATCATCATTGTCGCGGGCAACGTGGTCACGAGTGAGGCGACCGAAGCCCTGATCAAAGAGGGTGCCGATGTCGTAAAAGTCGGAGTCGGACCTGGCAGCATTTGCACGACGCGAGTCGTGGCCGGCGTCGGTGTTCCGCAAATCACAGCGGTGATGGAGTGTTCAAAAGCGGCTAAGAAACTGGGTAAAACCATCATCGCCGATGGCGGTATTAAATACTCTGGCGATGTCACCAAGGCCCTTGCGATGGGCGCTAATTCCATCATGATCGGCAATCTTTTAGCAGGTGCTGATGAGAGCCCGGGTGAAACCGTTCTCTATCAAGGTCGCTCGTACAAAGTTTACCGTGGTATGGGGAGCCTGGGTGCGATGCAAAAGGGCTCTAAAGATCGTTATGCGCAGGCTGATGTCACTGATGTCGATAAGCTCGTACCAGAGGGCATTGAAGGCCGCGTACCTTACAAAGGCTCAGCGTCGGCGATTTTGCATCAACTCGTTGGCGGCGTAAAATCCGGCATGGGCTATTTGGGGGCCGCCAATATTCAAGAACTGCAACTCAAGGCGCGCTTTGTGCGCATTAGTCCTCAGGGCTTGCGCGAATCACACGTTCATGACGTGAGCATTACCAAAGAAGCTCCGAACTACAGACTGGAATAGGAATTAGGCATGCAAAAAGGTGGATTTGCGGTTCTCGATTTTGGTTCGCAGCTGACGCAATTAATCGCTCGCAGACTGCGGGAGTTAAATGTTTACTCTGAACTTTTTCCGTTTGATGTTGATTTAAAGAAAATCAAAGCCATGGAGCCTAAGGGCATTATTCTCAGCGGTGGCCCCAGTTCAGTGGGCGACAAAGATGCTCCTTACCGAGATATCAAAGAGCTTGAAGAAATCGCACCCTTGCTCGGCATATGTTACGGTATGCAACTGATGGCAAAAGATTTAGGCGGCGCGGTTGAGTCAGCAAGCCAACGTGAGTATGGCTATAATGAGATCACTTGGATAGAACCTCTCACCCAAGAAATCGGCACCAAGCAGCGCGTGTGGATGAGTCACGGTGATATTGTCAAGACGCCTCCACCTGGCTTTAATATTTGCGCCTTAAGCGAAACCGGTCATGCGGCCGCGATCAAATCAAAGCGCAGCTGGGCTTTTCAATTTCATCCAGAAGTCGCTCACACCGATCAAGGTCTGGAGTTGCTGCGAGCCTTTGTTTTTGAACATTGTCAGGCCGTGGCTGATTGGAATGCACCCCACATCGCGCATCACTTAATTGAGCAGATTCAAGCCAAAGTCGGCCCCAAAGATCATGTTCTCTGTGGTCTCAGTGGCGGCGTTGACTCAACGGTGGTCGCGACACTTCTCTCAAGAGCTTTAGGTGCGGAGCGCGTGCACTGCGTATTTGTCGACAATGGTTTGCTGAGAAAAAATGAATTTCAAAGCGTGTTAAAGCGCTATAAAGAGATTGGCCTCAATGCGACCGGAGTCAATGCCGAGAGTGAGTTTTTAGAGGCACTGAAAAACCTTGAAGATCCCGAAGCCAAACGTAAAGCCATTGGCCGCGTGTTTATTGAGGTCTTTCAAAAAAGTACCGAAAAAATCCCGCAAGAAATGGATTGGCTCGCGCAAGGCACACTTTATCCAGATGTGATTGAAAGTATCTCGCCCCGCGGAGCTTCGGTGACCATCAAGTCGCATCACAACGTCGGTGGTTTGCCCGAGAAAATGAAAATGAAACTGGTTGAGCCGCTGCGTGAGCTCTTTAAAGACGAAGTGCGCGCCATTGGCAAAGAGCTGGGTTTGCCGCAAGATATGTTGTGGCGGCATCCGTTTCCGGGACCGGGCCTGGCGATTCGCATCATGGGTGCGGTCAATAAAACCGATCTTGAGATCCTTCGGGAAGCGGACGAGATCTATATTTCTGAGCTCAAAAACCACGGCATTTATGATAAAATCTGGCAGGCCTTTTGCGTGCTCTTACCGGTAAAAACCGTCGGCGTGATGGGTGATGCCAGAACCTATGAAAAAGTTTTGGCTTTGCGCGCGGTCACGTCCAGTGACGGTATGACGGCGGATTGGTATCCATTTGATTTTCAGTTTCTGCGTATGGTTTCAAATAAGGTCACCAATCAAGTGCGCGGCATTAACCGCGTGGTTTACGATATCACCAGCAAGCCACCTGGCACGATTGAATGGGAGTAAACGCCATTGTCAGTTAATCCGTCAGTTAATCCGTCAGTTAATTCATCTTTTGTTCATTTGCATGTGCACACGCAGTACTCGCTCTTAGAGGCGAGTTGCCGCCTGAATGCTCTTGTCAAAAAGGCCAAAGACGATGGCATGCCGGCCGTGGCGATCACCGATAACGGTAATATGTTCGGTGCGGCTGAGTTTTATTTCACGGCCAAAGATGCGGATATTAAACCCATCATTGGTATGGATATTTACCTCTCGCCCAAATCGCGCCTGATTAAGGGTGAGGATAAAGAAGCTGTACAAATGCCGAATCGACGACTGGTCTTGCTGGCGCAAAATTACGAGGGATATCAGAACCTTTGCAAGATTAGTTCAATCGGTTATCAAGAAGGGTTTTACTATAAACCTCGCGTTGATTACGAGGTCCTGAAAGCCTATAGCGAGAATTTGATTGTTCTCTCCGGTGGCTTACGTGGTGAAATCGCTAGCACCTTTGAGCGCTTGGGGGCCGACGCTGCTTTAGCAAAAGTACGAGAACTCATGGCGCTTTATCCCGAGCGTTTTTACCTGGAACTCAATCGCACCACTCCTGAGTGGCAAAAAGTGAATGAGTTTCTCATTGAAGCCGCGCGCATTACAGGCGCGCCGCTGGTTGCCGCCAATAATGTGCATTATCTCGAGCAAGAAGATCAACTCGCGCAAGAGGTTTTGATTTGCATTGGGACCAATAAAACTCTGCAGGACGACACTCGCTTTCGCTTAGGGAGTGATCAGTTTTACTTTAAATCAGCTCAGCAAATGCGCGCACTTTTTAAGGATGTGCCAGAAGCTTGTGACAACACTTTGCAAATTGCTGATCGTTGTAACATAAAATTTAAAATCAAAGATGATGCTGGAAAAAGCATCTACCATCTGCCACTCTTTCCGACTGAAGGTGGCGTTCCGCTTCAGACGTTTATCCATCAAAAAGCCTTTAGTGGGTTAGAGGAGCGCTATCGCGAAGCCGCCGCTCGGGGCGAAAATGTTCCTGAAGAGAAGAAGCCCGATTACGTTAAGCGCCTGGATTATGAATTAGGTGTTATTGAGAAAATGGGCTTCACCTCTTATTTTTTGATCGTTCAAGATTTCATCAATTGGGCGAAAAACAATAGCGTCCCGGTGGGACCAGGACGGGGCTCAGGAGCGGGCTCACTGGTCGCATATTGCTTGCGTATTACTGATCTCGATCCCATGCCTTACAATCTTCTCTTTGAGCGATTTCTGAACCCAGAGCGGATCTCGATGCCTGACTTTGATATCGATTTTTGTCAGGACAAACGTCAAAGTGTTATTGAGTATGTGACCGGCAAATACTCGCCCTCACACGTCTCACAAATCATCACTTACGGAAAACTCCAAGCTCGGGCTGCCATTCGCGATGTCGGCCGGGTGCTCGCCATGAGCTATGCTGAAGTGGATGTGATCTCAAAGCTGATGCCGGATAAATTGGGTATTACGCTGGCTGAAGCCATTGAGATGGAACCGCGCCTGCGCGAGCAAATGGATCTTAATCCACAAATCGCCACCATGATGGAATTGGCGCAAAAAATCGAAGGACTGGTCCGTCATGCCGGCATTCACGCCGCAGGTGTGGTGATTGCCAGTCAAAGCCTAGTCGAGCTTGCGCCTCTGTACCGTGGGGCTGACGGCGAAAACGTCGTGCAGTACGATATGAAATGGGCTGAGAAAATCGGCCTGATCAAATTTGACTTTTTGGGACTCAAAACTCTCACGCATATTCAAAACGCACTTGATCTGATTGAAAAAAACCGCGGCAAAAAAATCGCGCCCAATGAAATTCCGATTCATGACTCCGGAATATATGAGCTGATGTCGCGTGGTGACACTGCCGGGGTGTTTCAGTTTGAAGGTGACGGTATTACCGATACGGTGAAGAAAATTCGCCCAACCTGCTTTGAGGATATTGTCGCGATCAACGCTCTCTATCGACCAGGTCCGATGGATATGATTCCGGATTACACGCGCCGAAAAAACGGCGAAGAGACCGTGAAATATCTGTTTCCGGAGCTTGAAGAAGTCCTCAAGGAAACCTACGGCGTTATCGTTTATCAAGAGCAGGTGATGTCGATTGCCTCGCGCATTGCCAGTTACTCCTTGGGTGAAGCCGATATGCTTCGGCGAGCAATGGGTAAGAAAATTGCTTCTGAAATGGAGAAGCAAAAAGAGCGTTTCATGAGCGGCGCAAAGCAAAACGGCTTTGATGAAAAGAAAGCCGGCGAGCTGTTTGAATTAATGGCTGAATTTGCCAATTACGGCTTCAATAAATCACATGCGGCTGCCTATTGTGTGGTCTCGGCACAGACAGCGTGGCTTAAGAAATATTATCCTGTTGAATTTTACGCTGCCCTTCTCTCAACCGAGATGAACGACACCGATAACGTGGTCAAATACGTCAAAGCCGCACGCACAAAGGGCATTCAAGTTGAGCCTCCGCACATCAGTTATTCGGAGTATAAATTCACCGTCAAAGACGATGTCATTTTCTTTAGCCTCGGCGCCATCAAAGGCGTCGGTGAAGGAGCCGTGCATGCGCTGATGGAAGCTCGCGCTCAGCGCTCTGAGAAGAAGTTTCTTACCATAGATGAGTTTTTTGAAAATGTTGATTTAAAGCGCGTCAATCGCAAGGCTGTTGAGTGTTTGATTAAAGCCGGCGCCTTTGATGGCTACGGCTCACACCGGGCGCAATTGATGAACGGCTATGAGAAGTTTCTCGATCGGGCGGAACATTCGCGAAAAGACAAAGAAGTCGGGCAGGGCAGTCTGTTTGCGTTGATGGATGAATCTGAAAGTGAGCTTGAGAAAGTCACCCTTGATCCCTCTGAGCAATGGACACGAACGGCGCGCTTGGCCTATGAAAAAGACGTCTTAGGATTTTATCTCAGCGATCACCCTCTCACTGGGCTTGATAGACTTTATAAGATCTGGACCACTTGCTTTATTGACCAACTGGGCACCGTCGAGCCGGATAAGCGTGTGGTGGTGGCGGGGCTGGTCGGCAGTCTTCGTGAGATTATCAATAAAAAGGGAGCGCGCATGGCCTTTGCGCAACTCGAGGATCTGAGCGGCACGGTTGAGCTCATTGTTTTGCCAGATGCCTATGCCAAGGGCGAGATGGTTTTAAAAAATGATCAGCCGATTCTGGCGGGTGGCAAACTGAAAAAGGAAAATGATGTTTGTAAAATTCTTGTCGATCGGGTCGGGCTTTTGGATGAGGCTCTAAAGAAATCAAAACAAATGGTTTTTCGCCTTGACGATCAGATGCAAGAGCACTTGCATGGTTTAAATGAGGTGCTCAAAAAATTTCCAGGCGGAACTAGTGTCTTGCTGGAAATTCCGGTGCCGGACTTAAAGAGCACGGTCACTTTGGACGTGCTTGAGCCCGTCGGCGTCAACCCGAGCAAAGAGTTCTTTGAGGACCTGCATGGTTTATTCGGACGCACGGATTTTGTTGAGATTCGCAGCTAAGGAGATTTCAGATGAGACAGTTTTTAATGATCCTCATGATTCTCGCTCTTGCACCTCTGAGTCAAGCACAGAGCCCTGAGGATCTTACCATCATCACTGTCGAAGGTACGTCCAAAGCGGATTCGCCAGCCGAAGCTTCGCGCGAAATTCAGGCAAAAGCCATGGCGGATACGGCCCGCGAGCAGGTCATTGAAATTATCGGCGATAAGAAATATCAAAAAAACAAGCAGCTCGTTGAAACCAAAATTGTGCGCGAATCGGCGCGTTTTATTCCCTTTACTCAGCCTGGGCCGCTGGAGCAGAATGCCGACGGCTATAAAATGAGCCTTGAGCTCAAGCTCTCGCTCGCAAGCTTAAAGAAAATGATTCAAAATACGGGGCTGTTGTATGATTCAGAAGCGGTCACCGCTATGGTGCCTATGGTGGGTTTCATTGATCGCGTCCATGCGCTGGGTTACCGTTGGTGGACGGGTGAGAAAGATGATAGTAAAAAATTTCTCATCACCCTCAGTCATAGCTTCCATCAAACTCTTTACAATGAAATGGGTAAACAAGGATTCTATGTGGTGCAACCGCAAACGGCTGCGGTCGCACAATTAATTCCGGAAGCCTATCGAGGTGAGCGACCGCGGCCCGAAGACTTAAAATACTTCGGTGATTTGTTTTTAGCTCCTTTGGTTTTACGTGGCGAAGTGAGGTTTAAAGCCTCTCATGAAAATCAAGGGGCCTACCAGGCGGCGATCAAGCTTGCCGTTTTTCAGGTCAGCAATGGGCGCTCAATTGCCGAAGTCGTCAGAACCTATGACACAGATGCCGGAAGCTTTGAAACTGTGCTCCGACCAAAAATGCAATTGGCGTTTTCGGAGGTCACTAAAGAAATCGCCGCGCAAGTCTTAGAGGCTTACCAAAAAGGCACGCTCGGCGCGAATTTGATGCAACTTTCTGTGCGTGGGCGCTTGAATCCGAAACAACTCAATGAGTTTAAAACCTCGGTGCTCAAGTCAGTGAAAGAAATCAAGAGTCTACGCGAGCGCTTATTTGAGCCAGGCAAGGTGACCTTTGAGGTCGACTATGCCGGGCAGCCAACACAGTTTGTCGAGCGTTTTAAGTCAGTCGAAATTCCGGGTTTTACGACTAAGCTTGCCGACAGTTCAAGTAAAGCTGTCAGTTTAGATGTCAAAACCAAGTAATCATTCAAGGTCGCGACCTTGGTCGCATTGTCGAGGTAAACGTCTCTTTGCTATCCTGAGATCTATGAGACGTCTTTTTCTAATCAGTTTTCTGACTTGCGGCTGCACGACTTTAATGGGCGGCAATCGCAATGCAGCGCCCTCTCCCGAAGTTCGCGACGTCTCTTACCAAGCTCGTGAAAGCGCCATGGGCGGCCTTAGAAAACGAGTGATGGTTTTACCTTTTATCGATGCCGGTATTTCCCACACCGATAAAACCGCGATTTTGGCGCGTGAAGCTTTGGTTCGGGCTTTAAGAAAAACCGAAGACTTTGTGATTGTGGCCAACACGGATTTTCCAAAAGATCTTTCCACCTACTTGAAAAATGGTGAGTACGACCTGGAAACTATGGGAAAAATCGGTGCCAGTATTGGCTTGGCCGCGATCATTGAAGGTAAACTCATTGAAGTCAAAGCCAAGCGCGTGGGTGATGAAGTGGGTTTGGTTCGGCAAATTCGCGTACGCACTGATGCCACTATCAACATTCGTATGGCGGCAACGAAAAATTCGCATATTATTTTAAACGAAATGCGCTCAGCCACCCTTGAAGATTCCACCACGCGGGTCGCCGAGCGCTCTTTTAGCGATCGCTATCTGGAAGAAGATCCAAAATTGATCGATGCCGTCGTCACCAAAGCGTTTCAGTCAACGGTCCCCCGAATTGTCCAATCAGTTGATAAGCTCAACTGGGAAGGGCGAATCGCACTCGTGAAAGGCGATCGGGTTTATCTCAATGCCGGTCGCCTCTCTGGAATTCAAATCGGTGATATTCTTAAAATCACCGAAGAAGGCGAAGATGTCTTTGACCCCGAAACGGGCAATCTCATCGGCAAAGCTCCGGGCCGCCTTAAGGGTACGGTGGAAGTCGTCACCTACTTCGGTAAAGACGGCTCAATTTGTGCGGTCCACTCAGGCAGTGGCTTTCGTGAAAACGATGCCGTTGAAGTCTATTGACCCTGTCCCTGAGAAGAGTTAATTGGAGCGATGCAAATCGAGTCCCGCTGGCTTGGCCAAGTTGAATACCAACAAGGTGTTGAACTGCAAGATTCTGAGAAAATTCGTCTGAAAGAGCAAAAGCGTGGCACGATTTTCGGACTTGAGCACCTTGATGTGATCACTCTTGGTAAACGTGGTGACCTGCAGGCTGACCTTAACGCAAGCCCGGCCGAGATTGCGGCTCAAGAGGTGGCTCTTCACCAAAGTGCCCGTGGCGGGCAGGCAACACTGCATGCGCGTGGTCAGTTAGTGATTTATCCGATCTTGCCGCTTCGGGATTTTGGCATTGGAGCCAGAAAATATGTCGAGACTCTTGAAGCGGCGACGTTGGCTTTTTTAGCTGAATTAGGCGTCTCAGCGCACCGAGGAGCGGATGAACCCGGGCTTTATACAAGCTCGGGAAAATTAGTGTTTTTCGGAATCCAAATCTCGCAAGGCTTTAGTTCACACGGAATCGCCATCAATGTTGCAAATGACCTACGGTTGTTTTCGCTGATCCGCTCCTGTGGCAAAACTGCTGAAAAATTCGACTCTTTGCGCTTGAAAGGCGCTACTGCGCAGCTTCAAGAGCTGTTTTTTCTTTGGGTTCAGCACTTCCAGAAGACCTTAAACTTGACTCATCGTGCAGGGTGCGACTAGTTTAGACCTTCGCTTGCCTGATGGTCTGTTGGCGCAGTTGGTAGCGCGTTCCCTTGACATGGGAGAGGTCACAAGTTCGAGTCTTGTACAGACCACCATTTTTGGTCGCGAAAACGGTATAGGCAAAATCCGAACCCGCATATTCTTGCCGGTGAACAAGGGCCTTGAAAATCAAAAATTTTTCCGCAAAAAAATTCGCCAAAAGCGAAAGCCTGACTGATTTATTCAGGCAAGCTCAGATTGAGAAAACTCTCAAGCGCCTTTCAACTCCTGCACAATCTCTGGTCGCTTAAAAATGATCTGGAGCAGTCTATAGACTGATTTGGATGGTTTCCTTAAGCCCTGTTCCCAGTGGCGGACGGTCCCAATATCCACGTTCAACAACGAGGCAAACTCAAGCTGAGTATAGTGAAGAACGTCGGTTCTTAATTTCTTTATTTGGTTCTTTGAGAACTCTGGTGCCGGTGGCGCAAGCTCGCGCTCCACGGTCTTAAGCTCAATTTCACCACGTTCATGGGCAACGGCGGAAGTGAGGCCCTCAATCAACGCTTGTCCCAAAGGAGTCTTTTTGTTTTTCATGGCTTACTCTC
>JAYVXN010000437.1:0-3679 GCA_043785085.1 Bdellovibrionales bacterium
CGAATACCGGGCTTTCGAATCTCATTAAATTGCAAATAAATATAGTGCCAAATACCTCAGGACATCGGGCAATACGAAGGTTTACACGTTTTTCTTAAAAGTTGGCAAGGCGAAAATTTAAGAATTAACAATAGGGTACGCATTTGCGGCCTATTTAAACGGAAACTTCATTCCCGGAAAACCGCCTCCACCACGCCCCATGCCCATTTTCATGAGCTGACTCATCATTTTTTTGGCATCTTCAAACTGCTTAATAAATTTATTTACGTCGCTCACCTGGGTGCCGCTGCCATTGGCGATACGTAAGCGTCTTGAACCATTTAGGATTTCGTGATGTTTACGCTCTTTTGCCGTCATCGAGCGGATGATTGCCTCAATCTTCTTCATTTCTTTGTCCGGCGGAGTCATATCTTTCATCTGTTTGGAGAGCTGACCCATGCCCGGGAGCATTTTGAGCAGACTCTCCATACCACCTAATTTTTTCATCATCTGAATTTGTTGAAGGAAGTCATCAACTGTGAACTGGTTCTTAGCCATTTTCTTGGCCGATTCACGCGCCGCCTTCTCATCAATGACTTCATGCGCCTTTTCGACTAACGAGAGCACATCACCCATGTCCAAAATTCGCCCGGCTAAGCGATCCGGGTGAAAGACTTCAAGGGCGTCGGTTTTCTCGCCAATACCTAAGAACTTAATTGGCACACCGGTGGCTTGGCGAATGCTTAAGGCTGCACCACCACGGGCATCACCATCGACTTTGGTGAGAACCAAACCGGTTAAACCTAAGCGACTGTGAAAGCCTTCAGCGACATTCACGGATTGTTGACCGAGCATCGCATCAGCAACGAGTAAAATCTCTTTGGGTTCCCATACTTGCTTTAAGCGCGTGAGCTCTTGCATGAGGTCTTCATCGATTTGCAGACGGCCTGCGGTATCGACAATGACGACCTCGACCATATTGTCTTCGGCCCATTTTTTTGCGGCTTGGAGAATTTCATCGGGCTTCATGCTGGTGTTGGAATCAAACACTGGAACTTGTATTTGCCCCGCCAATGTCTTCAGCTGATCAATCGCGGCAGGGCGATAAATATCGGCCGGCACCAGGCCCGGTTTTTTTTGCAACTTCGTACGGATGTATTTGGCGAGTTTGGCGGCTGTGGTGGTCTTACCAGCACCCTGAAGGCCCACAAGAAAGATCACCGAGGGTTTGCCGCGTACGTTGAGTTCTTCAGCGTTGCCGCCTAAAATTTGCACCAATTCATCATGCACGATTTTAACAAATTGCTGGCCAGCGCTGACTTGCAAGGTGACTTCTTGGCCAAGCGCTTTGGCTTTGACTTGGTCAATAAACTGCTTCACCACTTTGAAATTTACGTCGGCCTCAAGAAGACTTAGGCGGATTTCTTTAATCGTCTCTTGAATGTTTTCCTCGGTAATTTTGCTCTGCCCGCGCAGCTTTTTTAGGCTGCCGAGAATTTTGTCCGATAGGCTTTCAAACATCAGATTCCTCCTAAAGTCTTGTGCCCCTATTTCACTGCTGCGTCAAGGGGGCCAATATTGCTACGAAGCGCTAATTCAAGATCCTACCAGCGCTGAAAGCTCCCCGTCTTAAACGCTCTAAGCGCCACAAAGTGAAAAGCCACCACCGCCACTAGCGAGACCATCGCAGCCGTTGTCACATCGACTTCGGAAACTCCTAAGATGCCATAGCGAACGCCATTGATAAAATACAGCACGGGATTAAATTCAGACACCGTCTGCCAAAACGGATGCAGGTTTTTCAAAGAGAAAAACACCCCGCCTAAGTAGATTAATGGCAAAAGCACAAACGAGCCAACAGCACTCACTTGATCAAAGGTTTTTGCCCAAAACGCCACGGGCAGACCGAATTTCGCAAAGGTCAAACCACCAGCGACGAGAAAATAAATCAAAATGAAGGGATGCGCGATCGTCTGCCAATGTCCTTCGGTGATAAAGGTGAACACCTCACCGACCATAAAAGTGATCAGGCCCACCAAGAGCCCGCGCGTGAGGCCACCAATGCTGAGCGCCCACACGAATTGCGGGCCACTCAAGGGGACGACTTTCCAGTCTTCGAGGTCGCCTGAGAATTTACCGGAAACAATCGAGCTTGAGGAATTTTGAAAGGCATTGTTGAGCACGGCCATCATCACCAAACCCGGAATCAAAAACTCCAAATAGGTCACGCCGTGATTGAGTTGAATGCTTTTACCGAGGCTTACGCCGAAGATCAGCAAGTACAAGGTCGAGTTGATCAGAGGTGTAAAAATCGTTTGAAAGATCACTTTTAAAAATCTGCGCATCTCACGGTTATATAAGGAGATAAAGGGCGAAAAGCGATATTCCACGCGAACTTTTTCAGTGGGTTTTTTATAAGTGGGGTTCTTCACAGTTTCAATGTTCATTAGGTTTTCCTTCGGCATCTCCCTCTAGTACACGGCGGAGCGCATCTTCGAGGCTTCCTTCGCGAATTTGCACATCTTGAATCATGCGCAAATCAAGATTTAAGCCGGCAAGCAATTCTCCGACTTCCATGGCGCTCGGCACTTGAAAAACGAACTGCCCGTTTTTTTCACGCAGCAAACACGGGTGGGTGAGCTTTGCGCCCGTGTCTTTCAGAGTCAGGATAATTTCTCGCTGAGTCAGTCGCTTGATTAAGGACTTGGTCTCGCCGACCATCTTGAGCTCACCTTTTTGTAAAATGCCAACGCGGTCACAGAGTTGCTCGGCTTCTTGAATGTAATGTGTGGTCAGAAGTATCGACATGCCATCTCGTTTGAGCTCCTCAACAAAGGTCCAAAGCGAGGAACGCAGCTCAATATCGACTCCGGCCGTGGGCTCATCGAGAAGTAAAAGTTTTGGTTCATGCACCAGCGCTTTAGCGATGAGAAGTCGGCGCTTCATGCCGCCGCTGAGTTGTTTGACCTTTTTCTTTTTATGCTCCCACAGCCCCAAGCGCTGCAGGAGGTAATCAATGCGCTCTTGGTTTTTCAGGCGACCGAAGTAACCAGAATGAAATTGCAGAATTTCTTCAACGTCGAAAAAGCCATGATGAATCAGTTCTTGTGGCACAAAGCCCGTGCGGATTTTCGTTTCACGCGGATTTTTGGTCACGTCATAGCCAAAGATTTTCACCGAGCCACTCGTCGGCTCTTCCAGCGTCACTAGAGTTGAAATAATCGAGGTTTTACCAGCCCCATTGGGTCCGAGCAGGCCAAAGATTTCTCCCCGCTTCATTTCAAGAGAAACCTGATTGACCGCCCTGAGGTTTCCGTAATCCTTTGTGAGGTTGGTCAGTTGTATTGGCGCTGCGTCCATGAAAGCTTCTTTCAGTTGCAAGACTTAAAGTATGACGTGAACAGGTCTTTTTCGCATATTTTGCGACGATCGTCCAATGGCGCCTGCACTTTGGCGCCGTGTTCTAATCCTTCGCGCGGGTCGGTTTGTCGTTTTCGCGCCGCGGATTTTACGTCAGATCGAGTCGCGGAAATTGGAAAAAGGCGAGGCATATCCTCTGCGATATGCCCGAGCCTTTTTCCGATTTCCGCCAGGCCGAAGAGCTCGCGCAAAAGACCAAGCTAAAGCGACAAACCGAAGCGACGCAAGGACTAGCGTATGCGGATTAAATTGAAAAGTCGAGCTTCGAGCTCAACTCTTT
>JAYVXN010000438.1:0-11761 GCA_043785085.1 Bdellovibrionales bacterium
ATTTCAGCCGATGTCGCCGAAGAACGGGGTCAGCCTGAAATGGCGAAAAAATACCTAAGTGAACTGATTGATACCTGGAAAGGTCAACCTGCGCTCGTAACGGGCTTGCAATTGCGTCTAGCACGCCTGCAATCCGAGACGAAAAATTATAAAGAGGCCGAGACTTCGGTCACGAAAATTATCAATATGCAAAAAGACACGGACTTGGTTCCGGAAGATGTACATGCCAGCGCTCTTGAGCTCAAAGGTGATTTGTTGCTTGAAAGAGGGAAAACCAATCAGGCCGTCAGGGCTTACGAAGACCTATTGAGCGCCTATGAAGGCAAACGCCCGCTGAGTGCGGTTCGCTATAAAGTCGGCAAAATTTATTTTGAAAAGGGTGATTTGAAAGACGCTGAATCAGTTTGGAGTGCGCTGAAACCAGATAAAGGAGATGTCTGGAAGAAGCTCGCCGATGAGCAAATGCAAAGTGCGAAGTGGCAGAACGACTACAAAAAATACATCAACCGTATTCCGGCAATGTCGGAAATGCGCTAAGTGACAAGGATTGTCGAAAATGACCGAAAAGGACTTGGGCGAAATTTATACCTGTGATCCTGAGATGAAGCGCATTCTGCAGCTTGCGGCCAATGTCGCTTCTAGCAAAGCCACGATTTTAATCTGCGGCGAGAGTGGCACCGGCAAAGAATTATTAGCTCGATTTGTTCACTCAAAGAGTCCACGCGCGGCAAAGCGCCTCGTGGCCGTGAATTGTGCGGCGGTGCCCGAAGGTCTTTTGGAAAGTGAATTGTTCGGATATGAGCGCGGGGCTTTCACCGGTGCTCAGACTTCAAAACCCGGCAAATTTGAACAGGCGCACGAAAGCACCTTTCTCTTGGATGAAGTCAGTGAGATGCCTTTGCTTTTACAAGCCAAGCTTTTGCGTGTGATTCAAGAAGGTGAAGTGGAGAGACTCGGCGGCCGCCAGCCACTTAAAATCAATGTTCGCCTGATTGCCACGACGAACCGCGATTTGCAGGCGATGGTGAAAGCGGGCGAATTTCGTGAGGACCTCTACTACCGTCTCAATGTGATTCCGTTTTTTGTACCGTCATTAAAGCAACGGCCGCGTGATATTGAGATGTTGGCCAGATTTTTTCTTGAGGTTTCAGCTCTCGTCAATACAAAACCGGTGAAATCGTTTAGCGCTGAGGCCATGCAAAAACTGCAAACGTGGGGATGGCCGGGGAATGTTCGTGAGTTGGAAAACGTCATTGAGCGGTCAGTTCTTTTGGCCACCTCAGATGTTTTGTCGGGCGATGAAATTTATATCAACGGCTTTCAACCGGTCGTCAATGAATCACAATTCGTTCCAGGTATGACAATCGGTGAAGCTGAACGCCGCCTGATCATGAAAACTTTAGAGCACACTCAGCAAAACCGTACCCAAGCCGCACGCATGTTAGGAATCAGTATTCGCACTTTGCGCAATAAGCTGCATGAGTATGGAGTCATGCCGGATTTAAATGCGAATTTGCAAGAGGGAGCAAATCATGGGCAATCTCTTTGATAAAACTACGCTGGCGCTGGCGGCTTCGGCCAATTTGCGGCAGCTCAGACACAGCGTTACTGCGACGAATATCGCCAATGCCGAAACTCCCGGTTTTGTCGCTAAGAAAGTTGATTTCGAAGATGCTCTCGCGCGCGCGCTGGGTGTGGAAGGCATGAATACTCCAGAGGGTAGCCAGCCCGAGCATTTTTCGATGGGCACGGGAGCGATTTCAAAAACTAAAGCGGATGTTTACGACAATCCAGACGTCAGTAAAAACAATGATGGTAACACGGTCGATCTCGAAAGAGAAATGTCCAACCTCGCTGAGAACTCGATCATGTATAAAGCGGCGGTGCAACTGATCAACAAGAAAATGGCGGCATTGAAATATGCTGTTAGCGGAGAAAGATAATGTCAGATATCTTAACTGGCTTACGAATTGGTAGTAGTGGCATGACTGCGCAACGCATGCGCATGAACACCATTTCCTCAAACATCGCTAACATCAACACCACGCGCACTCCCGAAGGTGGCCCGTATCGCCGCAAAGACGTCGTGCTCGAGTCGATCCCTGAGGGCCGAAGTTTTGGTGAGGTCCTGATGAGTCAGCCGCAGCGTGATTTGCAGCGCGTGCAAGTCACGGACGTGGTGGTTGATCGCAAAGCGCCACTTCTAAAATACGAGCCCGATCATCCGGATGCCAATGAAGACGGCTATGTCGCGTATCCAAATATTAATTTGATGGAAGAAATGGCCAATATGATACAAGCCTCGCGCTCTTACGAGGCGAATGTCTCAGCTATGAACGCGACCAAAGACATGGCGATGACCGCCCTTGAGCTAGGAAGATAACGCTCGTAAGACGGCAAAAATTTCTTGCGATGATTGTGCAGTTTTTTAGGATGAGCTTTCAGAAATTGATGTAAGATAAAGTAAGCAGGCGAGTTTTGATGGAAGGCCTGCTGGTCCCTCTCGCAGGATGACGAGAGAATAAATCCAGGAAGGATTTTTGACATGGACGGATTGACGATACGTAACTCGCAAAACCTCATAGAGACGGGTAAAACCGCAAGCGAGATTAAATCATCTCAGTTTGACAACTCCCTGAAGACGAATAACCCGGCTGATGGTAAATCATTCGCGGACACCTTAAAGGACGCCGTTGGACAGGTCAATACGTTGCAAAAAGAATCCGACAAAAAAATGCAAGAGCTTGCGACCGGTAAGACGAACAACATTCCGGATGTGATGATCGCAGCGGAAAAAGCTGACATCGCACTTCGCTTAATGATGCAAGTGCGCAACAAAGTGATCGATGCTTATCAAGAAATCATGAAGATGCAGGTTTGAGTGATGGTTTTGTTTAGAGTAGTTTCGGGGGGACTGTTTGAATAACGTTTTTAAAAGTCTAACTCTGCAATTTCGCGAGTTTTACAAAAATCTCACGCCCACCAAGCGCGTGTCGATTATCGCAGCGTCGTTGATTGTGGCGGCCACCGCGACCTTTATGCTGGTGATGGTTTCAGGTACGGATTACACGCCGCTGTTTACGAATATTCCGAGCGACCAAACGGCTCTCATTGTCGATAAATTACAACAGAAAAACATTCCGTTTCGTGTCCAAGACGGCGGCAAAACTATTGTTGTTCCGAAAGAGCTTTTGCATTCCACGCAGATGTCTTTAATGGCAGAAATGGGTTCTTCCAAGTTGGGTTCAGTAGGCCTTGAGATCTTTGAAAAGCAAGACCTCGGAGCAACCTCGTACGCGCAAAGAATTAATTTTCAACGGGCCCTTCAAGGCGAGCTCATGCGAGCCATCAATACTTTGGATGCGGTGAAACGCTCCAAGGTGATCTTGGCCTTGCCGGCGAAAAAGACCTTTCTTGAGGAAGGCGGGCAGGCCACGGCTTCAGTCGTGCTTGAACTCAATAACGGAAAAATTCTGAGTGAAGATCAAATTCGTGGCATCACTTACCTCGTTTCAAGCGCGGTTGAAGGCTTGGAACCAGAAAAAGTTACCGTTGTGGATGCTCGTGGTAAACTTCTCTCAAGACCGAGTGATCCGTCTTCGGCGGCTTCGTCGCAACTTATGGAGATGAAAGCCAAAGTTGAAAAAGAAATGGAAGAACGAGTTGAATCCATTTTGGCTCGTGCGGTTGGCCAGGGCCGAGTGATCGTGCGCGTAAATGCACAACTCAATCCCAAGCAAACCCAGAGAACTGAAGAAACGGTTGATCCAGAAAAAACCGCCGTGCTCTCAATTCAAACTGAAGAAGAAAAGTTAGTCGGCAGCCGCACCAATCCAACTGGTATTCCAGGCGCGCGCTCCAATCTTCCGGGTGCCGCGGATAATGGCCAGGTCGGTTTTCAACAAGATGTGAATAAAGAACTGAAGACCACCAACAATGCTGTTCCGAAAACAATCACGAATGTCAAAGAATCAGCCGGTGCCATTGAGCGCATGACCGTTGCAGTTCTCGTTGATGGCACCTACGGCATGAAAAAAGATGATAAAGGCGAAGAGAAAGAAACATACGAGCCGCGTCCGGCTGCGGAACTCGCCAAGTATGAATCAATTGTGAAAAACGCGATTGGCTTTAGCGAGCAGCGTGGTGATTCAGTTAAGATTGAAAACATCGCCTTTCAGAAAGAAGACTTTTCTGATGCTGAAAAGATGATGACGACGTTAGAGCGCAAAAAGCTTTTGAATGCGCTTTTAAAGTGGATTCTTTTGGGCGCGGCGCTTGGCATGTTCTTCTTTATCGTGATTCGCCCATTCATGCGCTGGATCACCGATAGCTTTCAAGACTCTGTTGAGGACATGTTGCCAAGAACCATTGAAGAGCTTGAAGAGTTGCAGACGGTGGACAACAGTCTGCCGGGGATGTCGAGTGCGCTTCCAGTGCTGGAAGAATCACTTGATCCAAATAAAGCTGAGAGTGAACTTCTCCGTGAGCGTATTATGACGATCATGGAGTCTGATGAAGACAAAGCGGCAGGAGCGTTTAGTTTATGGCTGGTGCGGAAGGACGCGTAAACATTGTCAGGCTGGCAAAGCCTGAGGCTATTGATTATCACCATCTCAAAGGCTTTGAGAAGGCGGCAATTCTTGTTAACTATCTCGGAGTCGATGCTGCCAAGAAGTTTTTCAAGCATATGGAAGATGGCGATATCCGAAAGCTGATCACTGTGATGGGTAAGTTGCGGATTGTACCTATTGAAGTGACCAAAAAAGTTCTCGAAGAGTTCTACGAGATGATCAGTGAATCATCTGAATATATTTTCTCCGATAAGCCGATGTCCAAAGAAACCGTGATCGACTCGGTTGGTGAAGAACGCGCTCGCGGAATTTTAGGTCACCTGAATCCAAGTTCTGCTTCGACTCATCGTGGCCTTGAAAGCCTTGAAGTGGTCGATGCGAAGTCACTTTCAAACTTCTTAATCCATGAACACCCGCAGACGGTAGCCGTGATCTTGGCGCATCTTGAGCCCGAGAAAAAAGGCGAAGTCTTACGTCGTTTACCGGAGACACTGCAAGCCGAAGTGGTCTTGCGGATGGCGAACCTCGAGCATGTGGCTCCTGAGTTGATTCAAGAAATTGACCGCGTCTTGAAAGACGAATTGGCAAACCAAGGCACGACTGAACAAGCATCGCTCGGCGGAGTTCAACCGGTAGCGGAAATGCTGAACGTCATGGATAAGAATACAGAAAAAGCGATTATGTCGCGAATTGAAGAACGTGATCCGATTTTGGCCGAAGAGATTCGCAAGCTCATGTTTGTTTTCGACGATATCGTCAAGATCGACGACAAAGGCATTATGGCGCTCCTCAAACAAGTGCCGAACGACAAACTTATTTTGGCCCTCAAAACTGCGACAGACGAGATCAAGAACAAAGTTCTCAAGAATCTCTCGCAGCGTGCCGCTTCAATGTTGCGGGACGATTTGGCCAATATGGGGCCCTCGCGATTGTCGGATGTTGAATCGGCGCAAGTTGAAATCGTTAATGTGGCCAGACGGCTTGAGTCTGAGGGTAAGATCCTCATTGCTCGCGGTGGCTCGGAAGACGCACTCGTCTAAGAGGGACGGGAATAAAATGATCTATGGATTGATCAGAGGAATGTACAGGGATGGCTAAACCAGTCTTGGAAAAAAACGAGGCCGACAAGATCGCGATCAGCTATACGCCGCGAAAGTTTCCGGTTTCGATTTCAAAATCGGCCCGCTCCTTTCAGTCTCTCCAAGAGGCCCGAGGCGAAGGCGATTTTCATATCGATCGTATCGTCGCCCAGCAGTCTGGCATTGGCGAGCTCGAGCGGCTCTCAATCGAAGAACGGGTTGAGCGCGAGGCATTAGAAAAGCTGAAGGAGATTCAAGAGAGTGCCTATCAATCGGCCTATGATCTTGGTTTCGATGAGGGCCGCGAAAAAGCCTACGTCGATCAAATGGCGGTATTACAAGAACACCTCGCCCGCTTTGATGGGTTGATTGAAAATATCATCCATATCAAAAGCGAGATGGTGACTTTTAATGAAGCCCATTTTGTTAAACTCATTTATTTTCTCGCCTCGAAAATCGCTTACCGTGAAATTGTCGAAGTGCCGGGCGCGATTTTGCCGATTCTCAAAGATGCGGTCGCCATTGCGCAGAGTGAAGAACAAATCACGATTCGCCTGGCAAAATCCGACATGGAATTCATTGAACAGGTCCGGGCGCGCATTGGCAATGAAAATGAAGCCTTAAAAACCGCGCGTTTTGAAGAAAGTGAAAACATGCAGCCCGGTGGCTGCTTAGTTGAAACTAATTACGGCGTGGTGGATGCCACCATTGAGCAACGGGTGAAAAAACTTTGGGAGGCACTGGCTGAAAAGGTCCCACGCTCCAAAGACCGTGCGGGTGGCGAGGGATGAAAAATGTATCACCCATGGCGTTGAATCTCGAAAAATACATGGCACATCTTGCGCCACGTTCGCTCAATGAGGACAGTGGCAAAATTACGCAAGTGGTGGGGCAAATGATGCTGGGTTACCTGCCAGGCGCGACGATTGGCAGCATTTGTGAGGTGCAGCCGGGGGCGGGCTTTGCTAAATTCAGTGCAGAAGTCGTCGGCTTTCGCGATCGAAATGTTTTGCTGATGCCCCTCGGAGAAATGCGTGGCGTGGGCCTTGGTTCACGCATCGTTTTACGTCAGCAACTTGCCAGTATCAAGGTCGGTCCGGAGTTACTTGGCCGTGTGATCAACGGTCTCGGAGAGCCTTTGGATGGCAAAGGTGAAATTGAAGCCTTTAATGAGAGCATTATCTATAATGCCGTTGGCAATCCGCTTGAACGGTCTTTGATTCACGAACCGATGGATTTAGGCGTGCGGGCCATCAATAGTTTGATCACCGTCGGCCGTGGGCAGCGGGTCGGAATCATGGCTGGCTCAGGAGTGGGTAAATCAGTTTTATTGGGAATGATGGCGCGGTCATCCAATGCCGATGTCAATGTGATCGCCTTGATCGGCGAGCGTGGTCGTGAGGTGCGGGAGTTTATCGATGAGATTCTAGGTCCTGAAGGCCTGGCACGATCGATTGTGATTGTCGCGACCGGAGATCAAAGTCCATTAGTTCGTATGCGTGGTGCTTTCGTGGCGACGACCATTGCTGAGTATTTTTGCAATGCCGGAAAACATGTTTTATTAATGATGGACTCGGTGACGCGATTTGCGATGGCACAACGGGAAATCGGTTTGAGCGCGGGAGAGCCGCCTGCGTCTAAAGGTTACACACCCAGTGTCTTTTCGCTTTTACCGAAAATGCTCGAGCGGGTGGGCTCCTTTGAAGGCTACGGCAGTATCACCGGACTTTATACGGTTTTGGTTGAGGGCGATGATATGGATGACCCAATTGCCGATGCGGTCAGATCAATTGTCGATGGCCACATTGTCCTTGATCGCCGCATTGCCCAGCGTGGGCACTTTCCGGCAATTGATGTTTTGCAGAGCACAAGCCGGGTGATGCGCAGTGTGGTGACGCCCGAGCATTTACAGCTCGCGCGCGGCTTGCGTGAAAACATCGCGATCTATCGTGAGGCTGAAGATTTGATTAATATAGGCGCCTATAAATCAGGAGCCAGCGCCGAAATCGATCACGCCATTCAGCTGCACACGTCTATTACGGAATTTTTAAGACAAGATATTCATGATCCGACGACGCTGGACCAATGCGTGCACTCGATGGCACAGATTCTTTCAGGGTGATAAGCGATGAAGTTTCGATTTGCCTATGAACATCTCTTGAAACACAAAAAACGCTTGGAAGAACTGGCCGCACGCGAATTTGCTGAGGCTCAGCACCAGGTCGATCTTGCTAATCAAAAACTGCGACTGATGTTTGAGCAAATTGAAGAGTCCCGGAAACGGGCACTCGATCTCACCAATGAAGGCGGCCGCAAAAGCGGGGCTTTGGCGCAAATCGATGAATTTATTAATGGCCATAAAATTCGCATTGATCTTCAGCGCCAGGTGATTCGCCAGCTGCATCTTGAGGCCGAACGGACTCAAGATGCGCTGATTGAGGCAGCCAAAGAATATAAAACTTTGCAAAAGCTGCGAGAGCGCCGCTTGGATGAGTTTAAGCATTTAGTTAAAAAACACGAGCTCAAGCAGGTCGATGAACTTGTTACGACGCGATTTAAGCGCGAGGAAAATTCATGAATTCCGGATACGATCGGTTTTTTCAAGAGGCTCGTAAAGCCAATGGTCGAGAAGGCAGCGTCAAAACGCGACCTGCGAAGGCAGGCGGTAAACCTGAATTTAAAATCAAAGAGCGCCAAAATGGCCCTCAAAATGGGCCGACAACCACTGCCGAAGAGAGACTAAAGCTTGCAGCCATGCAACGCGTGGCTCGGCGTAAAACAAACGCTCGCACTCGCCGCCAGAAAAAAATGCCGGTGTTCGCCGTTGCCTGTGTGACTGCCCTTTTAGGCTTTGGAGTTTATAGTTATCAAGAGCCCGGACTCTATGATTCGCTCGCCAAGCGTTTTGATCACCTCACTCAGCATTTTGAATTCAGTGCCTTTGGTTTCGCCGAAGCTGCTGACGGAGAAGCTGCGTCTGGAAAAACTGCAATTAAAGAACGCCTCCAAACTCCGAAAGATGGCGAAGCAGAAAAAGCGACGGCCACTGATAAAAAATCGGGTGCTAAGTCGGAAAAATCTGCCGACGGTGGTAAGGACTCCTCGGCAAAAACTGCCGGCAAAGAAGGTTCTGAAAAAGTCGATGGAATTGCCAATATCAAGAACTGGACCCCTGAAGAGCTGAGCTTTTTCAATAAGTTGAGTGATCGAAAAATAGAACTCGACCGGCGCGAAACAGAACTGAATAAGTTGGACGAGGAATTGCAAAAGCAGAAAGCAGAGCTCGATGAGAAGATCAAACAGCTGGAAAAGATGCGTGCCGACATCGGTCAGACTTTAAAAGCCCGGGTCACCACGGATCAAGAGAAAATCGAAAAGCTGGTGCAGGTCTACTCGAATATGAAACCGCAAAATGCGGCCAAAGTGATCGAGACATTGAATGAGACGTTGGCGGTGGAAGTGCTGGATAAGATGAAAAAGAAAAATGCCGCTGAGATTCTCAATGTGATGGAAACCAAGAAGGCTCAACGGCTTTCGGAGATATTGGCTGGATATAAAGGTCCTGAGACGTAAGAAAGGAATGCGCCTTGGTTAATGATGTGAGCAACACCCCTGATTTCTTTCCCAAAGTGGATCGAACCAAGGGTAAAAAATCTGAGAACGCGCCAGCCGCGAAAGACTCCAAAGGCGAGTCGTCGTTCTTTGATGAGCTTGAGTCCGCTCAGGCGAAACCTGACTTTCGTGGTGGTTTGGATCGCCGCGAGTCGCGCTCATATGATCGCCAATCGCAGGAACAAAGCCGTGATCGCGAAGAGACCTACTCACGTCCCGCGCGCACAGAATCCAAGAGTCGTGCCGGGCAACTTTCTGAGCGCCGGCCTGAAAAAATCAGTGACCGTTCACCAGCGAATGCAAACGAGGCTTCTCGTCCTGACTTTGTGCCGTACAAAGATCCGTTTCAAAGCTCTGAGAGTGACACTTCTGATTTGTCATTCGAGCAAGAAGCCGAGAGCAAAAGTTCGCAGAGTCCTGGTCAAATCAAGTCTGCAGCGACCGGCCTGAAGAGTCTGATGCGGCCGGAGGGTCAAGCTAGGCAATCGGTGGATTTGGTTGGTGGGCGCAATTCAGTGTACGGAATGCCAGCCATGGCGCTTCCTGAGGGCGGCGATGTGGAATATGAAACCAATATGGTTTCTGAACTAGAGACCTTTCGTGACCATCAAGCCCAGGTCAAACAAAAAGCGATGCTCGATTTTATGGGGCAAATGCAGGCCCAAGTCGGGGTCACCCCTCAGTCTGTCGTTCAGGCATTTGCGAAAATGGATGAAGATACATTGCATGCGCCACCCGAACAAGCCAAGAATGTCTTTATTAAAAATCTTGGTGTCAGTGGTGATAAAGCCAAGGTCGCAGCCCTACTCTACGATAAAATGGTTGCGCAAACTGGAGAGGCGGAGCTGAATCAAAAATTAGCTGGCGGTCTTCAGGTGAAATACGAAGTTCTCGCGACTCGTGACATGCGTTTACAAAAGCTCAATGAGTCGATCGACCAGCTCAATAGTTCATTTTTCATGCGCAATGCCGCGATTGAAGGCACGCCAGATGGGCAAAAAATTATGGCTGAGACGCCCGAGCTCCAACGGCCGGCAGCCCAGCAAAAAAACCGGACGCAAGGCGCACTTTCTCTGGAAAAGTTAGGTTTGACGGGGATGGGTCAAAGCGCAGCACCTGCTGCTGCTCTACCACCAGCAGTGGCCACGGCCGGAGAAGACGCCGGCGCATTTGCGGATTTGCCGACGCCTGAGAATATGTCGGCACCTTCGAATATGGCGACGAATCCCTTGGCCACGCCCATGATGAGTATGAATGCCGGCCAAGCTGGTGGACAATTCGATACTGCGGCTGATAGCGGTGGCCAGGGAAATCTTCCCGGACAAATATCTCAGCAAGGTTTTGGCAAAAAGAACCTTGAAGCCGTGAATCAGCAAATGCAAGCCGGTGGTTTGAAAAAATATTCCGCTGATACGACTGTCTCGGCTAAATCTGCAGGTATTGTTGGCAATGATCCGGCGACGGCGGGCCAAGTTTCCTCCGGTGGCCAAACGCAAGCGCCGATTTCACAAGCAGGCCCTCTGACTCCAGGTGCAATGTTGGCGAATGGCCCGCGTGCGACGGATGAAGAAAAATCCGCCAATATTCAAGAAATCATCAAGCAAGCTCAGGTCATCGCCAAAAAGGGCGGTGGTGAGATGAAAATGGAACTCAAGCCCGAAGGCATGGGCACTGTTAATTTGAAAGTGTCAGTTCAAGATGGCCAAGTCAGTATTCAAATGGTGGCCGACAACGATCATGCCAAGCGTCTTCTTGAAAACGGCATGAGTGAACTGAAACAAAACCTGGCTTCGCATAAATTGCATGTTGATTCAATGAAAGTTGATTTGCATGATCCTTCTGGTAAGAAAACTGACATGGACATGCAGCAAGATGCGCAGCGCGAACAAGCGCGGCAATTCGCGAGTGATTTCATGGGTGGATTTCGCGATGATCGCCAGGGATTTTACCAGGATATGATGGATAATTTTGGCTGGAAGTCTTACAACCAAAATCCAAAACGTCCAGATCTTAAACCAGAACAGACCTCAGCTAAAGCGTCAGCCAAGGCGGCTTCCGTGGCTCGGCCATCGGATGGCACGACCTCAAGACGCTTGAACTTGGTCGCATAAATCGGGTGAGATAGAAATATGATGAACGTGAAAAATGGAGTTCGAACATCTTCCACAGCGGTGCAAAGAAGCAATATGGCTGTTGACGACCGGCAGACGGTGGGTGCAGAAGATCGCGCGAAAGCCTTTGGCACCAATGATAATATTGGTGAGACTCTCAATAAATTAACTGATCCCAATTTCGTCGATCAGTCTAAAGCGCGTCACGTGGGTAACCCCAATCTCGATAAAGATGCATTCATGAAATTGATGCTGGCGCAGATGAAAAACCAAGATCCGGCCAATCCGATGCAGTCTCATGAGATGGCCGCGCAATTGGCGCAGTTTACTTCGGTCGAACAATTGCAAAATATCAATACGACACTCGAAGGAATGAAGGCCACTCAAG
>JAYVXN010000439.1:0-32009 GCA_043785085.1 Bdellovibrionales bacterium
TCTCGTTAGCCGCCTGCTAGCGCTTCGGCCTCCCGTCTCGATTCGTCGCAAAATCCACGGCGAAAAAGTGTCAAGTTACTTATGACGGGGTGCTTAGGCTAAAATTCTCAATCGTAAAGTCACGCCAGCGTAGGACGAGGCGATGCGGCACCGCCGCGCCGGTCTGTCAGAAAAAAGTCGACTTACTTAAACCGCTTCACGATGTCTTTATAGTAATTACCCCGCTCTTCAAAGCTATCAAACATATCGAAGCTTGAGCAGCCAGGTGAGAGCAAGACCACATCGCTGATCCGTGACTTTTGGTAAGCAATCAAAACCGCCTCTTCAAAAGTTCCAATCAAGAAGGTTTCACTGTAATCACCGAGATCACGGTTGATGCGTTCTTTCGCCTCACCGACCAAAATCAAATTCTTAACCTTACGGCGTACGGCTTCACGAAGCGGCTCATAGCTAAGACCGGTGTCTTTGCCACCCATGATGAGAATGATGTTTTCATCAAAGGCATCCAAAGCGCGCAAGACCGCATGAACGTTGGTGGCTTTTGAATCGTTGAAAAACTCCACTCCGCCGACTCGGCGAACATACTCAAGGCGATGTGGAAGTCCTGGAAAAGTGTCGATCACACCTTGAATGGCATCATGCGAGGCGCCATGCTCACGAGCTGCCAATGTTGCCGCCATGATATTGTCGATGGAGTGTTTACCACGCATCTTCATGTCTTTAACCGTGTAGTACTCAATCTCTGGGCCGGTACGCACGCGCACTTCATCTTTAATCGTCACCGCACCACCGATGGTCATGATCTGTGGCTCAAGTGAGGGTTTGCGGGAGAAGTAGAAAATCCGTCCACGCTGAACAGCAGGATCACGCGCGAGCTCAACCACGGCATTATCATCGGCATTCAAAATGCTGGTCGTCGCCTGATTGGTATTTTGAAAAATGCGGCGTTTGGCATTGATGTAATCTTCCATTGAGCGATAACGGTCCTGGTGATTTTCAGCCAAGTTGGTAAACACCACATTTTGTGGCGTGAAACGATCACAATGTTCGAGTTGAAAGCTGGAAACTTCGGCGACCACGACCTGGGCCTTTTCATCTTTTCGCAAGTAATCGATGAGCGGGTCACCGAAGTTACCTCCCAACCAAGCTTTGATTCCTGATTCGTTGAGGAATTTCTCAGTTAGTTTCGCAGTCGTGCTTTTTCCGTTCGTACCAGTCACAGATATGATGGGCTCTTTAATGAACCAAGTCGCGAATTCAAACTCACCGGTGACATGCACCCCGTGCGACCGAGCGTAATCAAAGATTTTCAAATTTGGCGGAACACCAGGACTCAAAATAATCAGATCCTGGTTCAGAAAAACTTTCGGCGTATGCCCACCCAAATCAAATTGCACATTCAAGCCGTCAATTTGCTCCAAGCTCGGCGCTAGTTCAGCTTTGGACTTGTGATCGCTCACCGTAACCTGGGCTCCTTTTGAAGCGAGAAAATGGGCGAGCGAAACACCGCACTTGGCGAGTCCGACGATCAAAACACGCTTATCTTTTAAATCATTGACGTCACTGATTTGTAACATGGACACCTACCTCGACTTTTTCTAGCGCAACAATTAGCGCAACTTCAGCGTGCTTAAACTCAGGATCGCCAGCAAAATAGAGATGATCCAAAACCGCACGATAATTTTTGTTTCCGTCAGACCCTTGAGCTCATAGTGATGGTGAATTGGCGCCATTTTGAAAATGCGCTTACCGGTGAGCTTAAATGAAATAACCTGTGTGATGACGGAAAGTGCTTCTACTACGAAAACCCCTCCGAGAACAACCAGAAGGAGCTCGTTTTTCGTCAAAACCGCCATAATTCCCAAAAAGCCGCCAATCGAGAGACTGCCGACATCGCCCATGAATACCTGAGCCGGAAAGGTGTTGAACCAGAGAAAGCCAAGCCCGGCGGCGACCATGGCTCCAGCCAGAGGGGTCAGCTCACCTGCACCAGGAATATGTGGAATCTGCAGGTAAGAAGCAATTTGCGCATGGCCAGCCACATAAGCAAAAATCGCCAAAGTTCCAGCGCAAATGATCACTGGGACGATCGCAAGGCCATCGAGGCCATCTGTCAAATTGACAGCATTTGCGCACCCAACCACGACGAGCGCGGCAAAGGGAATATAGGCCCCGTGGATGTCGAACCCGCCATTTTTGAAAAATGGCAAATTCACAGTTGTGGAGAAATTATACTTGCTAACCAAAACACCGACGACAGCTGCGGCAATGGCAAATTCTGCAATCAGGCGCAAGCGACCTGGAAGGCCTTTGCTGTTTTTCTTTTTCACCTTCATCGAATCATCGAGATAGCCGATGTAACCAAAGCCGAGCGTGACCATCATTACGGCCCATACCAGAGGATCGAGCAAATTCACCCATAAAATGGCCGGCACCATTAGACCAATCAGAATCAAACCGCCACCCATAGTCGGTGTGCCCGCTTTTTTCTTATGCGATTGGGGTCCATCCTCACGAATGGATTGGCCGACTTGTTTTGCCACTAGCTGACGTATGAAGTAGGGGCCGGTTAGGTAACAAACCAAAAAGCCTGTAAAAAACGAAATAAAAGTGCGAAAGGTAATGTAGCGAAAAACGTTAAAGGCGGAAATCTGATCAGAGAACGAATATAAAATATGATAGAGCATGCGCCGGTCTTATCCTTGTCCACGAGCCGGCCGATCCTTGTGCCTGCTCTACTTTTTCTTGAAGTCCACAGGTTTCAATTCCAGAAGCACATCTTCCAGCTGCATACCGCGCGAACCCTTAATCAAAACCACGTCATCATGGTCTAGCACAGGCAGGGTTGTTGACGCAAGTGAGATTTCATAAGTAGTTGTAACAAATAAGTTTTTTTGAAATCCCGAATGCTTCGCTCCAGCCGCAAAATCACTCGCACTCGGGCCAACAAAGAAAAGGCCATCAAAATCACAACGTCCAGCTAACTCTCCGACCTCTCGATGTAAGCTAGCTGCATTGCTGCCGAGTTCACGCATTTCACCGAGGATGGCAAACTTTCGCCCCGGAGTTTTGAGCTGTGAGAAATTCATCAGAGCGGCCTGCATACTCTCAGGATTGGCGTTATAGCCATCAAAAAGGACTTTCGTTCCGGATTCGAGCGTGACCCACTGATTGCGGCCCCAGGTATTGCGACAATGCGTGAGTGCTTCCCAAACTTTTTCTGGAGACATTTTGCACGCCAGTCCAATGCTCGCAGCAACCATGAGATTGGTGATATTGTGAGCGCCGAAGACTTCGACCCGAGCCGAACCCGCCACTCCTTGAATTTCACCTTTGATCTCAAGACCGGAAGCATCACTCGCCGTCACCTGGAGTGCCACTGAGCTCTGTTGCGAACTACTGAACGTGATACTGTTGCTTTGTTTGAATTGCGTAAACATTTTCTTCGTCTGAGGATTATCGAGATTAAAGATCTTGAGACAGCTTTTCGGCGAATAACGATAAATCTCGGATTTAGCCTCGGCCACGCCCTCAATTGAGCCGAGTCCTTCCAAATGGCCGCGACCGACCATCGTCACGACACAGATATCCGGCTCGGCAATTTCGGCGAGCCGCTTTAATTCGCCAGCATGATTCATGCCCATTTCAATGACCGCAACCTCATGTTCTGGCGTCAACGCCAGGAGACTCATCGGCACGCCCCAATGATTATTTAAACTGCCTTTGGAATAGTGCACCTTGAAGCCTTGCTTGAGAACGGCGGCGGTGAATTCTTTGCTCGTGGTTTTGCCGTTGGTGCCCGTGATGCCAACGATTTTTGCCGGCATTTTTCGACGCCAATAGTTTGCAAGGTTTTGCATGGCGATGAGGGTGTCCGGAACTTTCACGACAGTGATTTTTTTTAAAAGAGCTTCGGGCGGAACCTCATGCACAAGCAACGCCCCCGCCCCTTGTGCCTTATCCAGAAACTGATGCGCATCAAATTGCTCACCTTTAAGAGCAATGAAAATCTGACCATCGAGATTCTGCCGGGTGTCAGTGCCAATGCCGGTGAACACAGTTTCGTGTTGTGAAAGAATCTCTCCCTTTGTGCCTTCGACCAATTCATTTAGAGTCATGTTCGGCTCCCTGGGGTGAAAAATCCCCGTACGACTTCGGCATCGCTAAATGGATGTTTTTTCTGGCCAATCTGCTGGTAGGTTTCATGGCCTTTGCCCGCAATCAAAACCACGTCGCCCCGTTTGGCTGCTTCCAAGGCGAAATGAATCGCTTTGCGGCGGTCTACTTCGACCTGAATCTGCTCGGGCACTTCCTCATCCGGAAGGGCTTTGAGCGCGTCTTTGATAATGGCCATCGGATCTTCGGTGCGCGGATTGTCGCTCGTTAAAAAAACTAAATCAGATTTCTCAAGTGCGGCCTTTAGCATCAACGGCCGCTTTCCTTTATCGCGATCGCCGCCGCAGCCAAAGACTGTGATCAGGCGATTTTTGACGGCGCTTGCGCGTCTGATTTGATCCAAATTCAGCAGCACACTGCGAAGCGCATCGTCGGTGTGCGCGTAATCAATAAACACATGCACACCTTTGGCGTTGGCCACCGGTTGCAGTCGGCCGTTGACCGAAAAATTCTTCAGCGCTTCCGCACAGGTCTTGAGTGAGGTCCCCGCGGCGACTCCGACTGCGATGGCGGCCACCGCATTGTAGACATTGTGTATGCCAGGCATGCTGATGAAAAACCCATGTTCGCCACGTACCGATTGCAGATGAAACTTTGTGCCAGTGAAATCCTGATTTTCGACTGTAAAACGAAAATCCACCTCGCCTTTACCATAGGTCCAAATCGTCGCAAGACCACCGGTTTCAATACGGCGGCCATAGGCATCGTCACCATTGACAATCGCCAGGCGCGGCGACTTCGGCGAGTGCGCTAGTAGGTCATTAAATAATCGATGCTTGGCCTGAAAGTAATCTTCCATATCTGGATGATAGTCCAGGTGGTCGCGAGTGAGGTTGGTAAAAACCCCGACATCGAACGGTACTTGATCGACACGTCTTTGCTTTAAAGCGTGACTCGAAGCCTCAAGGGCCACCGCCTGCGCTCCCATTGCCACGAATTCACTGAGGCGTCTTTGAAAGGAAAATGGATCAGGTGTGGTCATCTCAGTTTTCCACACATGATCCCGCAGATGATGATCGATCGTCCCAATCACTCCCGTGGCCCAGCCGAAACCATTGAAGATGGATTCGATCATGTGCGTGATCGTTGTTTTGCCGTTGGTGCCGGTAACGCCAATACAGAAGAGCTTTTGTCCTGGCTCACCGAAAAACCTTGCCGCGAGTTTTCCTAACGCCTCTCTCGTGTCGCTGACTTTGACCACGGCTCCGTTGAAGCCAACTGGAATCTTCGCTTCGTCTTCGACAACCAGGGCAATCACGCCCTTATTGATGGCTTCTGGAATGAACTGATGGCCATCGCTGGAGGTCCCGCGAATGGCGATGAAGACACTGTTTTTTTCAATATTGCGCGAGTCGAAACACAATGCTGAAACGTCTTTTGTGGCGGTCTGGCCCCATTTTAGGTGGGGGTAAATGCTGAGGAGTTGCGAGAGTTTCATGGGGTTTATGTTCGCGAATTTGCTGGGTTGGGGCAAGGGGTAATATTTTGGGTCTGGATCTGAGGCACGGGTGACGGCGTGCTCCACGTTTCGGGGGTAGCGGCTCGCTTTGTTGACCGCGGTGGCGTGAAGATCTAACGTTCGTGGGCCCTACTCCGTCTGCTCCAACACCAAACTCATCTTCTTCACCTGATTCATCGGAGTCCCTGGTGCTGGCGCCATTTGTGAGACAAAGCCGCGGCCTTGAACATTTAGCTCCAAGCCAGTTCCACTGAGGCGATGCACGACTTCACGCAAGCTGAGTCCCGTTAAATCCGGAATCACCTCATCAAACGCTGGCTTGGCAATCACGCTTGCGGCAACCTCATTGACCACCGCTTTGGGCACCATATTTTCTGTTGAAAATAAAACCGGAGCCAGCCCCGCTTGGCGAACGGCGAATTGCGCGACATGGGCAAAGATCGGTGCCGCGACTTGTGAACCGTAGAAGTCCTTGCGCGGATTATCAACCGCCACGTAAATCACAAACTTCGGATCGTTGGCAGGAAGAAAGCCAGCAAAGCTTGAGATATAGGTTTTTGGCAAGTAACCACGACCATTGGGATTCACCTTTTGTGCGGTTCCGGTTTTTCCTGCCACTGGAAAGCCGATGACGCGAGCATTGAAGCCGGTTCCTTCTTTGATCGTGGTTCCGGCAAGCATGAGTCGCAGTTTGGCCGCTACGTCGCTCATCAGAACTCGTTTCAGGGTGCGTGGCTGCGTTTCGCGAACCGCGCCGTTTTCGTGATCGAGAACACTTTTAACAATATAGGGTTGCTTCAGCCAGCCACCGTTGGCGATCGACGCATAAGCATTAGCAATCTGCAAAGGCGTCGCAGCAATGCCGTGGCCGAAAGAAATATTACTCAAGAGATGCTCGCGCCAGGGCAAAGGCAGCAAAGCGCCTTTAGCTTCACCAGGCAAATCGACGCCCGTGCGTTCGCCAAAACCAAAACGCTCCAAAGTTTCACGTAAAGCCTCATCGCCCATCTTCATGCCGATCTTAGTGGCGCCAATGTTCGAGGAGTAGGCGAGAATTTCAGTGGTCGTTAAAAACTTGAAGCGATGATGGGCGTCAGCTTCATGAATCACTCGTTTGCCGATATGAAATTCGCCGTCTTCGCAATCCCATTTAGTATTTGCATCAAGGAGATTACGGGTCAGAGCACCAGCGATCAAGAAAGTTTTCATGGTGCTGCCAGGCTCAAACGCGTCGGTGACTGAGCGATTACGATGGTGCTCGGGCGCGACCAAATTCGGATGATTTGGATCAAATGAGGGAGCGTTGGCCATGGCTAGGATTTCTGAAGTTTGCGCATCCAAGACCACACCAACGGCATTATCAGCTTGGTATTCAGTGACCGCTGCAGCCAGCTCTTGCTCTAATATATATTGCAACTCGCGATCAATTGTCAGCTGCACATCGGCCCCGTCTGGCGCTTCATTGAACGTGAGACCGTTTTTAATGAGCGGGCGACCGCGGGCGTCTTTTTCGAGACTCACTTGTTTTTTGTCAGCTTCGAGCACGTCGTTGTAGCGGGCCTCTAAGCCCTCAAGGCCCGCGCCGTCATTACCCACAAAGCCCAGAACCTGGCCCAGTAATTTGTCGTTTGGATAAATGCGTTTTGATTCTTCAATAAAACCCAAGCCTTTGATCGCCAGTTGTTCGATGCGATCATGAGCCGGCTTTTCTAGGGCCCGCTGAATCCAGACAAAGTGTTTTTGTTTTTGCTTGAGTTTGCTGAGAATGAGTTTGTACGGCAGGTCCAATTCATGGCTGAGAATTTTCGCAGTTCGGTGCGGATCAGCAATCATTTTCGGATCCGCATACAGAGACTGCACTGCCATGGAAGCTGCAAGTTCATGGCCTTTGCGATCCAGGACATCACCGCGTCTGGAGTTTAAAGTAACGCTCGTTTCATATTGGCGTTTTTGCAACGAGGTCAGACGCTGATTTGGCCAAATTTGCAGAAAGGCCGCGCGCGAGAGCATGAGGGCCCAAAGGGCACACAAGCCAATAAAAATAATGACGATTCGCGAGCGCATGGACGACCTTTACTGCTTGAGGGCGATGCCGAGTTCGGTCATCTGAATAATTTGGCCTGTCTCGGCCCGCTTCAACGTCAATCGGTTTTGCGCAACTTTTTGCAGACGATCCGGCCGGGTGATGGTGGCGAGCATGATCATTTGCTGACGCTGCAAATCTCGCAACTTTCGTTCTTCGTGCGAGAGTTTTAAAACGGCATAACCGACGCGACGAATATCCATTTTGAAAATCACCAGACCAAAAAGTGTGCCGATCACGATTAGAATGCTTAAAAACGGCCGCAGTTCACGCATTTTTTCATGACTCATCTTGGTATCTCCCTTTGACAAAGGCCCGCAGCTTCGCGCTTCGCGAGCGCGGATTGCGCTCAACTTCAGCGTCGCTCGGTTTGATCACTTTTTTCTGAACCAAATGACCGACTTCGAGATGGGCCTTAAAAATATTTTTGACGATTCGATCTTCAAGTGAATGAAAAGAAATGACGGCGAGGATACCGCCGTCATTCAGACTCTCTATTAATTTCGGCAAAGTATTTTGCAGATTTTGCAGCTCAGCATTGACCTGCAGGCGCAAGGCGAGAAAGTAGCGAGTCGCCGGATGCGAGCCTTTTTTATGCCAGCCATCCACCCGCTCAATCAACGAAGCGAGCTGGCGCGTGGTTTCAAACGGCTTAGTTTTTCGATCATGAACAATCGCGCGCACCACGCGGTACGGCTTTTGTACTTCGCCCTGCTCAATAAACATTCGGGCCAAATCCTGCTCATCCCATTCATTGATGAGGTCGCTGGCCATCCACTCTTGACGCTGATCCATGCGCATATCCAATGGGCCATCGTGATAAAAACTAAAGCCGCGCTCCGCCTGATCGAGTTGTGGTGAACTGACCCCGAGATCGAGCAGCATCAGATCAAATTTTTTCGGAATCTCCGGAAATAGTTTTTGCGTCTCCACAAGTTGCCCGTAGCTTGAATGATAAAGATGCAAGCGGCCGTCAGAAATGTCTGAACCGAAATTTTGTTTGGCAAATTCAATGGCTTGGTGGTCCCAATCCATCGCCCACAAACGAATCATTGGGAACTCAGTGAGTACCGCACGGGCATGGCCGCCCCGGCCGAAGGTCCCGTCCCAAGCGTCTTGAGGTGCGCCCTTGTGAGAGCGAAAAATACTAAGAACATCCTCAAGAAAAACTGGGACATGCTCCATTAGGTCTCCTCACCTAAATCAAGTTCGGCGATGGCACTCATCGTGTTCTCAAAAGAATCGGTGAGACTTTCGTAGATCGAGGTCCAGCTGTCTTGTGACCAGATTTCAAATTTATCACCCATTCCGACCATGACGACTTGCAGACCCAGGTCGGCAAATTTTCGTAAAGACTGGGGCACCAGAACGCGACTTTGCGCATCGACATCAATGACTTGTCCGCCAGAGAGATAAAATCGATTGAAGGCCTGAACCTCCGAACGCATTTGCGATAATTTTGAAATGCGCTTTTCGAGGTTTTGCCATTCTGGAAGGGTGTACCCGTGTAAACAAGACTTATTTTTATATCGTGAATTCGTCACCACGATCTGACAAGGTTCTTGCGGCAAAATCGCGCGAAAAGCGGCCGGCAAGGACAAGCGGCCCTTGGGGTCTAATTTGATTTCAAATCGTCCTCGAAAGAGGTTACTCATCCTGATGACCCTTATGAGGAAAAAACAAAAGCCCTTCCGTGGGCTCCAGAGGTGCCCTAAAATAAGCCTAAGGGACCAAAATCTTTACAGAATCCGGTAATCCCACAAAACTCCACTTTATTCCACCTTATCCCACTTTAAGACTAAGGCTATCCCGCGTCAAGTCTTGTATTTCCTTTTGAAGGTTTTCGGCAAGGCGTGTTACACTGTTGTTAGGTAAAGGATTTCAAGGGGATAGGCTCCAGTTCCACTTCTTAAAAGATTGACGCAACTGAGTTGAAAACTGAAAACCCGCGGGCTTCCCCTCCAGGATATCTTATGGTGAATTGTCGAAAGTGTGGCTTCTCACAACCTGAAGATCAATATTGCGCTAACTGTGGCGTCAATATGCTTAATTTTAAACCAGAGGCTGTGCCACTTCACCGGAAAATTCTCTCACATACGGGCGTGCAAATTCTTTTGGCCGTGATCGCGATTTTCGGATTCATCGGCTTGGTCAAATCAGGGCAGAGAAAAGCTTTGCAGAATACGTTGATGACGATCAACTCGTCGCATGACGCACAAGTCGTGGAAAAAAAATTAGACAGTGGTTCGACTGGTGGTTCGACTGGTGGCTCGACGGCCTCAGCACTCAATGTTCCGCCACCGGCGCAACAACAAGATGTGGGACGTTCGACGTCGTCTTCAATTCCAGTGCCGCCGCCTGCCGTTCCCCATCAACAGCAGGGCGTGAATCCAGCAGCGCGCACAGCAGCGGTTTCGGGCGAAACCATTCTGACATCACATGGTGCCAGCGATTTGAATGCGACCAGCGGTCCAAGTGGAGAACCAGTTTCTTTGGTCATTCGAGTCGTGGCTTTGTCGATTCAAAAACTCAATGAAATAAAAGATACCGCCAACAGTCAGGGCCCAATTCATTACGGCACATTTAATGACTTTGCGACGCATTTTTCCTCGGGATTCGCCGTTCCGCCAGCATTGAGTATTGCTACTGAGCTTCCCTTTGTTTGGAGTAATAATGAATCCTTTCCAATTGTGCAAACCGGCGGTCCGCAGGCGTATGGTTTCTCATGTGAGATTCTTACGGAGTCAGTCGCTCAGGGAGTAGCCAAAATCAAAGTGGTCGGTTTAAGGAGAACCTTGCCGAGTGGAATAAAAATTTTTCTTGAAAACAATATGAGTCTTAATTTGAGTGTGCCGCTCAAAGGTGGCGCGTTTGTGACGGGAATTTTTGATCACACCACGCTCAATGATCAAGAAAGGCAAACGATATCACAGGCCAATTCAAGCCTCCTCAACTTCTTGAGTCATCCTGATTATCTCAGCCGCGAAGCTGAAATCGCATTGTTAATTACCTTTCAATAACGCACCCCCCTCTGCCTTTGCTACTTGACGACCCAAAAGCGGCTCGATAATTCTCATTAGCGAGGGGATATTTTTTTATACAAAACTCTAAGGAGGGGCGATGTATCGGGATGATTTAATGCCACACGGGCGTTCAGGATCTATTGAAGTCATCGTTGGCAGCATGTTTAGCGGTAAAACTGAAGAGTTGATCCGCCTGCTCCGACGTGCGCAATTCGCAAGACAAGCATTCCAGGTCTTCAAACCGCGCCTGGATGATCGTTATAGCAAAGATCATGTGGCCTCACATAATCGCGCCTTGATTGCTTCAACTGTGATCGAATCTGCTTTTGAGATATTTCAACATTTGAAAGCCGACACCCAAGTCGTCGCCATTGATGAAGGTCAATTTTTCGATGATGAACTCGTCGACGTTTGCAATGAGTTGGCTGGCCGTGGCCTGCGCGTGATTGTTGCCGGACTTGATATGAATTGGAAGGGTGAGCCGTTTCGACCCATGCCAGATTTGATGGCTATCGCCGAATCAGTCAAAAAACTTCAAGCGGTTTGTGTGGTTTGTGGTTCGCCTGCTTCACGCACGCAGAGACTGAAACCCGCCGTCAGTGACATCAGCGTCGGTGATAAAACTTCTTATGAATCACGCTGCCGGCAATGTTTTGATGTGCATATCGGCGAACTCTTAACCGACGAAATGTTTGATGCAAAAAACCATGAATTATCATTTGAGTGAAATCGCCCATCAGTACGGGCCCCGCGTTCATTTAATCAATGATCCTTGTATGAGTTCTTGGCTGTGCAAATTGTGCGCACCCGAAACTTTTCAACCGACCATTAATTCACTTGTTGAATTTTTATATACCGGATTATTGAAAACTGTTTTGAATGCGGAGTTTCCACGAAAACAGGTGCGGCTGGCGACACGAATGACGGCGGCTCATCCAGAGTCGCCATTCACCGGTGAAATCTTCGATACGGAGCAACGAGTGGTCACGGTAAATCTGGCGCGTGCGGGAACCTACCCCAGCCATATTTGCTATAACCTGCTCAATAACATCGTCAATCCCCAGCTCGTGCGCCAAGATCATATTTTGGCCTCACGAACCACCAACGCACAGGCGCAAGTCACCGGAACTGCTTTAGGCGGCCATAAAATCGGCGGCGATGTACAAGACGCCCTGGTGCTTTTTCCAGATCCGATGGGGGCAACGGGCAACACTATTATCTCGGCGCTTGACCACTATAAAAAAGAAGTCGGCGGCCAAGCGAAGAAATTCATTTCCTTGCACATGATCGTCACCCCCGAGTACCTGCGAAATGTCCTAGAGGCGCATTCTGACCTCTTAGTCTATGCCGTGCGGGTGGATCGCGGTCTGTCGAGTGAGCGGGCGCTGAAAGCAGCTCCGGGCACGCATTGGGCGGAAGAGCGCGGTTTAAATGAGAAACACTATATTGTTCCTGGCGGCGGCGGTTTTGGTGAAATCATGAACAATTCATTTGTTTAAGCGGCCACTGACAAGGCATTATGTTTAAATTCAAAAATAAGAGGAAGCCATGGCGCCATTGAAACTGTCTAAGCTATTTGACGAGCAGCAAATCGCAACCCGAGTGAAAGAGATGGGACAAGAAATCACTCAGCTCTGTAAGACCGAAGAGCTCATTACGATTTGCGTCCTGAAGGGTTCGTTTATGTTTTATTCGGATTTGATCCGTCAGATTGAAGCCGATGTCACCTGTGAATTTTTCGGCTGCTCCTCTTACGCGGGCACGAAATCAACGGGTGAAGTCAAACTCACTCTCGATTTGACCAATTCAATCGAGGGCAAAAACGTCCTTCTGATTGAGGATATCGTGGATACCGGTTTAACCATGAGCTACTTGCGCAAAAATCTTGAATTGCGCAATCCTAAGTCCCTCAAGACCTGTTCATTTTTATTCAAGCCGGCGGCGCTGAAAACCAAGTGCAAGTTAGATTACGTTGGCTTTGAGATCAGCAACGAGTTCGTGGTCGGATATGGCCTGGACTATCAGGGTTTTTATCGCAATTTGCCCTATATTGCCCAGGTCAATAACATCCAATAAATAGCTTACAGAAAACTAAAGTGGTGCTGCACGGAACCTTGTTTCGTCAGCACGTCGAGCTCGGCACTTTTTTCGCGGGCCATTTTCTTTGCCGCACGAATCGCGTCTTGTTTACGTGGATAAGTTTTAAACTGAATATTCGAACTCTTTTCAAAGATCACCCAGCCTTCATCACCCGGTTTAACTTGAAACACCGAACGATCAGCGGCCGCTTGGACCAAAACCATCTCACGAACGAAGCTCATCATGCGTTCGCGCCAAATTTCGATCTGATCGCGAAATTCCGTGATCGGCTCTCGAAGTTCTTTGATTTTGGCAATCTCCGGAAGCCGCTGTCGCAATTCAGACATGGGGCCACTGAGATCTTTAAACTGCCCACGAAACACAGAGAACTGAGTACGCAGTTCTTTAAATGAGCGTTTCGATAATGGAAATTCAGGTGTGCTGAAGCCTAATACTTTCATATGAAAATTCCTCTCAACCGCAGATACATGCTTAAATACTTGGGAAATATATCAATTTGGTGAATGGAATGATTTAAATTTGATGTAGATTTGGTGGGGAAATGTGGATGGCTTAGGCCAATTTGTTGAGTAGGTACTCCAAGGAGTCTTGATGAGTCACAAAGTCGTCAGGCGGGATTCCTAATCTCCCCTCTTAGCTAAATCCAGTTGTCTCCAGAGATACCAGCTGGCCACCGTCCTGTATGGCCGCCACTTCTCCCCTAACTTCTGAAACTCTTTCGGGTTCGGAAGATCTTTAAGACCGTATAATTGAGCGACCGACTTCCGCAAGGCATAATCGTCGATCGGCAGTACATCATTTCGACCCAATCGAAAGATCAGCAACATTTCAACGGTCCACCGTCCGACGCCGCGCACTTCCGTCAGCAGCGAGATAATTTTTTCATCCGTCATTTTTTCCAGCAGTGACATTTTGGGCACAACTCCATCGAGAGTTTTTTGGGCAAGATCCTGAATCGCACGGATTTTATTCTGTGATAAACCGGCGCTCCGCAATTTTTCGACTGGCGTGGCCAAGAGATCCTCTGGTTTTGGCGCGCGTCCATCATAGAAAGCGAGGACCCGAGATAAAATCGTCTGCGCGGCTTTTCCGGTGAGCTGCTGATAAACAATCGAGCGCAGTAAATAAGAAAAGGTCGTACCTTCTTGCTGTGCGAGCAAACTGTAAGGGCCAACCGCTCGTATAATCTTGCCGAGTTGAGCATCCTGCCGGCTCAAGTGCTTGATGGCCGCTTTGACTGAAAACGGACCGCTTTGCAAATCCGCACCTTCCATTTTTAGCAATTCTTTTTTCGTGCTCAGACCACCCGGAGCGGAAAATCCACCGAGGCGGCCATTCGCTGCCAGCACGCGATGACAGGGAACGATCAAGGGAAGTGGATTTTTCGCCATGGCTTGGCCCACCGCCCGAGCTGCTTTCGCTGAACCGGCGGCGCGTGCGACTTCATTGTACGATAAAGTTTTTCCACTCGGGATCTCTCGCACGACCTGATAAATTTTCTGGTGAAACGGTGGCAGATGCTCGAGATCGAGGGGCAGACATGACAAATCTTGGGTTTGACTTTGCAAATGCAGTTTCAGCAATCGTATGGCCTTGCGAACGAACGATGGCACTTTTTGAGCGGCATTGGCTTGTGGATAACGGCTGTGCAAACGTTCGCGCAATTTTTTTTGCGAAGCTTCAGGAAACAAAACTCCAGTGAGACCCTGCTTGGACCAAACCAACGCCATCTCGCCTCGTGCGGTCGCAAGTGTGCAGTATTCGCTGAGTAAAGTAGGTCTCTTATGCGTTACTGACATAAGCAGACCCTCGCCAATTGACTTGCCGAATCAATAACTAGCATTTTTGAAGTCCCCTCAGCTGTTTATATCTCAGGCTGGTTTTGAAAAGACAATTGTAAATCACTCATTTTTCGAGAGGTCGTCGGGGCGGGGTTTCTATTCAATCTGTGAATATTTAATTCCTAGCAACGCATTGTACATATTGATTCATTGCATCTAAGGTATGCGAATTGATTTAACCGACGGGTTTCACTCGAACGTTTAAGTTGCAGTAAAAGGAGTGCCCCCGCACTCCTTTTTTTTTGCCATTATTCGCTCTGCTCTTTCTTATTTACATACTCTTCGCGGATCCACTTACGAATATGTTTTAAGAAACTGTCCGTCACGCCAAAGAACATGAAAAAGCAATGATAGATGCTGGGATCTTTCTGATCTTTGAGGCAAAAATAACAACGACCTAAAACCCCTTGACCGGTGTCATCAACGAACATCGGACTAAAAAAGCGGATATAGAGATTTTCGCGCAATGGCACCACATGTTTAATCTGCAGGCCGAATTCTGAAATTTCTTCCATATGGACTTCTTTGGTAGCGCAAGCCAGGATGTCGACCTCATGAAAACTTAATTCAATGTCGTCGGTCTTTTTGAAATTGAGTCCCTCTATAAAGCGAATCGCCTTATAGGAGACAAGTTTTCGATCGAGAGGTTGAGAAAGATAGTCTGTCACCTGCTTGAATCGAAAAACCAGCGGTGAAACGGCAGGACTGTCACTTCCCAGCACAAAAACTGGAAGATCCCGGCCCGCTTGCAGTAATCCTGCTGTCCGCAGGACTTCACTAAATCCTTGATACCAGGCAGGTGGGTCATCGCGAAGGAAACTGGCCGCAATGTAAATCGCGTCCAAACTCGACAATTGAGCGTTTCGTTGCTGAAGTGTGCGGGCCTTGGCGAAATCAGCGGCAGTCATTTCCGACATTTCGAGCATCAGAGGTTGCAAATTTGCGTTAGGCGCATCGATTTTAATATGAAAGCGCTGCTGCGCCAGTCCTTTAAAGCAAACTAAAATCGCTGACTTTTCTCCACCTTTTAGTTGAGTGAGAAACTCGGTGAAATCCTCTTTGAATTCGGCCTCGATCAACGCTAGCCATTCCGTGGGTTTGGCCAGATGCTGAGACACGGCGACAGAAAAAACCTGATCGGTCTCTTTCAAGGGAGTTTCAAACGAAAGCAGCTCAAAGGCGTCACCGATCGTCACCCTCAGAGGTTTGCCCTCTGGAAAGGCGGATTCTGGCGCGACACCCGACGCTGGCTCTGCCTTTTTCGTTGCCGCTGGTATTAAGGTGCGGAGAAGTGAAGTGTAAGCCGGGTAAAGATGACATTTGACCCCTTGAAAATTTGCTTCCAGGATGCTGCGCACCTCATCACTCACATTTCGATCCGCGTGAATAATGGCAATGTTCAACGAAGATCCGGGCGCCTGAGTCTTAGGTGCCGCAGTTTTCTTCTTCGCTTTTTTCTTTTTTTCTTTTTCATGAAGGTAGCGGCGCACGTTCATCAGCTGATTGTGACTGATGCCAAAAAAACTGAAGTAAACGAGAAAATAGTTGGCTTCGGTCGGATGCTCAGTACTTTTATAAACCCGGCCAATCACACCATTTTCTGCGTTGACCCCGAAAACCGGTGAGTAGACCTTCGCAAAGAGACCATAGGCGAGAGGCACAGGATTTCGAATGGCAAAACTCCAATCGTTCAAGCGCTTGATCGTGGTGTCTTTGCCAATCTCAATGATTTGCTTGGCTGCCTGCTTGAACAGAAAACTGGGTGATACCGAACCCTTTTTGCCGAGAACATATTCCATTTTTTGCAAAAACAACGTGCGGTCAATCGGCTGCATGATCAAATCAGTGATCAGTTCGCTGCGAAATTTTTCGATTTCAAAATGCGAGCCTTCAAAGGCAAGTACCACAGTTTTCAAAGGATTTTCTAAACTGGATTTGCCGTTGGCAAATAGGCTTTTGTTGACATCGGCCAGCCACGCCAAAAATTTTTCACCAATCGCTTCATGGTCGACGATTAAATAATCAATGGCCAAACCCGGTACCGCGTCAGCCTTCGCCGGCGGTGAACTGTTTGCTGGCAAAGTCGCGGCCTCTTGCGGCGGCAAAGTCGCGGCCTCGACTTTCGTCTCGTTTGCTTTCAGACAATACTTATTAAAGAATTCATCTTTGTTGTGAATTCGAAGAACGCCAAGGTCCTGGCCTAATTCCTTTAGCCATAATTCAATTTGCGTACAACCCTTCACATCTTCCGATAGAAGGACCAACTGTTTCATTGCCCGCTCGCTTCCGATTTGAAACGTTCAATCCTAATGATAGATGCATCGTCCAGCAATCGCAATACTCGTCATTGGTCAGGGAGTGCCGGATAAGTTTTGCTCAGCCTTTTTCCAGAGGTAGTATTCAAACCCGCCATCATAGGGGCGAATTTGATTGCGATCGACTTCAAACACCCGCGTCGCCAAGAGGCGCAGGAAGTGCCGGTCGTGGCTGACCATGATGACAGTGCCATCAAAGTTTTTGATCGCCTCAAGTAAGACCTCACGCGATTTAATATCTAAATGGTTGGTTGGCTCATCAAGTACCAAGAGGTTCACTGGATGAGACAGAATCGTGGCAAGGACCACTCGGCTTTTTTCTCCACCGGATAGAATTCGAACCTTTTTCTCGGCGTCATCACCACTAAAGTTGAACGCGCCAAGGAGATTTCGCACATAGCCCATATTGGATTGCGGAATTCGATCATGGACTTCGTCGTAAATGGTTTTCTCAGGACTTAAAACATCGAGAGAACTTTGACTGAAATAGCCAACGTTGACGCTGGCACCGACGTTCACTGAACCCTCGCTGGCCGTGGCATGGCCCGCAATGATTTTCAAAAGAGTGGATTTACCGGCACCGTTCACACCGACCACAGCTACCCGGTCAAGGCGCCTGACCAAAGCTGTGGCGCCACTGAATACCAGTTTTTCTTTGCCGTCTTCAGTCTGCCAAACCTTTTTTACATTCTCGAGTTTCACGACTTCATCGCCACCGCGCGGAGGCTTAGGAAATTCAAAAGCAATGGTTTGCTCTTCGGCCGGAATCTCGATGCGATCCATTTTTTCAAGTTTCTTAACACGAGATTGCACTTGAGCAGCGTGTGAAGCGCGAGCCTGAAAGCGCGCAATAAATTCTTCTTCCTTTGCCAGCATCTCTTGCTGTCGGCCATGAGCAGCAAGCAACTGCTGCTTGCGAATATCCCGTTCACGCTCATAGAAATCGTAATTGCCGGAGTACGAGGTAATGGTTTTATTGGCGACTTCAACGATTTTGTTGACCAGACGATTCATGAATTCCCGGTCGTGGCTAGTCATGACCACGGCCCCTTTGAAATTTGCCAGCCACTCTTCAAGCCAAATGATCGACTCAAGATCCAAATGATTGGTCGGCTCGTCCGCCAGTAAAACATCGGGATTTAAAATCAGAATCTTCGCAAGCGCGATACGCATCTTCCAGCCGCCGCTGAAGTTTTCAGTTGGCCGATTGTAGTCAGAGGGACCGATGCCGAGACCGGTGAGAATCTCTTGCGCCCGTGATTCGAGATCATAACCACCGAGGCGCTCAAATTCACCTTGAGTTTCACCGTAGTTTTCCAGGAGCTTTTGCATGGCATCGTCAGAGAGCTCGGCGGCATTTTCAAGCTGCTTTTCCATCTCCTGAAGTTTCGCTTGAAGAATCGGCACCCGACCCGCAGCGGATTTCACTTCTTCAAGGGCCGTGCGGCCTTTCATTTCAGCGATATCTTGAGAGAAATAACCGATGACACATTTTTCATTAATGCTAATCGTGCCCTCATCCACGCCCTCTTCACCCGTGATGACGCGAAAGATGGTGGTTTTGCCGGCACCGTTGGGGCCCACTAAGCCAATTTTATCGCCTTGGCGAACTTGAAAACTGCCGTTTTTATAGAGAACTTTACTGCCGTAATGTTTGCTTATTCCAGTTAAATGAATCATCGCTTCCTCTTACGGTTTTGCCAGCGCTTCAAGTTCCGACCAGCGCGCATAAAGTTTTTCAATTTCACTTTGCGTTTTACCGATTTCGGCGTAGAGCTGCGAAAGCTTGCCCGCATTGCTGGTATTGGCCTGAGACTCTTTTTCCAGGCTCTGGAGATGGGCCTCGGTCTTTTGAATGAGCGCTTCAATTCCTTCGAATTCACGCTTATCTTTGTAGCTCAACTTTTTCTTGCCGGTTGAAGCTTCTTTGGCGGCTGCGACAGCAGCGGCTTTCGCTGCCCCACCACGTGGTCGAGACTCAATCCAAGTCTCCCATTGATGATATCCCGCAAAGCGCAAGAGTTCAGGTTCGCCTAAGGCGTCTTTGGTGAAGGCCAGAATGTCTTTGGCCACTTGGTCCATGAAAAATCGATCGTGTGTTACTAAGATAACTGCGCCATTGAATTCACGAAGATTGTCTTCGAGGACATTCAGCGTTGCCACATCGAGATCATTGGTCGGTTCATCGAGAATCAAGACATTAGCTGGCTTAAGCATCAGTTGCGCAATTCGCAAGCGAGATTGTTCTCCGCCTGAAAGTTTTGCGACTGGCATGTCCATTTGTTCACTGCGAAATAAGAAACGATCCAGATAACTTCGCGCAAACACAAATTGACCGTGAAATTCGACGTAATCGCCTTCCGGGCAGACGGTTTGTAAAACCGTAACATTCGGATCGAGTTCGTCGCGATGCTGATCAAAGTAGGCGGCCACGAGTTTATCGGCCAAGACCACTTTACCTGTGTCGGGAGTTTCCTTGCCCAGCAAAATGCGTATCAGAGTCGATTTGCCACAGCCGTTCGGGCCCAGGAGGCCCAAGCGCGTTTTCGGCGTGATCAGTAAATCGAGATTTTCAAATAAGAGACGATCCCCGTAGGCTTTGGTCAATCCTTCAGCTGAAATCAATTTTTGCGGATTGCGTTCAGCTTCGTGAAACTCAATGCCGATGGTTTTATTGGTGTTTCTTTCAGAGAGATCTTCAACTTCGCTCTTGATATCACCGGCGCGATTGATGCGTGCAGTTTGTTTGGTGGTGCGAGCTTTGGCGCCACGTCTGAGCCATTCGGTTTCCCGGCGAAGCGTATTGGTTAAAACATCTTCTCGGCGTTGCAATTCATGCATGAGTTGCGCTTTCGCTTCCAAGTACTGCGCATAATCGCCTTTGATAATAAACAGCCCATCTGGATTGCGGCGGTCGAGATCAAAAATCCGATTAGCGACCCGTTGAAGAAAAAGACGGTCATGCGTGACCGTGATCACGGCAAAGGGTGCCGCTTGCAAAAATTCTTCAAGCCAAAGAATGCTTTCAAAATCAAGGTGGTTGGTCGGCTCATCTAACAGCAATAAATCCGGGCTTTTTGCCAATTCGCGGGCTAAAGCGACGCGTTTTTTCCAGCCTCCGGAGAGTTCATGCACGCGTGAATCGGAATTGATTGTCGCTTGATTGAGCTCAAGCTTGGAAAGGAGCTGATCAACCAATGATAAAAAAGTGGCGTCATAAGGATCTGGTGCATCGGCCGTGATGGCCTCATAGACAGTCGGGTTCTCAGTGAACTCAGGAGACTGTTCGAGAAAGCCGACCCGAAGGCCACGGCTAAATGAAAGTTTACCGCCGTCGACCGTAGTTTTTTGCGCCAAAATACGCATCAGAGTCGATTTACCTGCACCATTGGGACCGATCAAACCAATCCGATCACCACTTTCGACGGCGAAAGTCAGATCACGGAACAAAGTTCGAGACGCAAATGATTTTTCAATTTGATATGCACTGCAAAGAATGGCCACGCCCGCATGAAACAGTGTCGGGCACAAACTGTCAATTAAGGATTGGTTTAAGACTGAAATTCTCTTGGCAGTACGAGCCGAAATTGGCATAAGCTAACTGCATGCGCGTTCATATCCTTCAGCACACTTCGGAAACACCACCTGGCTCGACTGAATCCTGGTTGAATATGAAAAAACTTGCCTATGCCATCACGCTTTTGCATCAAGGCGAGAGGCTCCCCGCGCTCGAGGATTTCGACGGGCTCATCGTATTGGGCGGCGAAATGAATGTCGACCAAGAGGATCTTTATTCGTGGCTGGCTCCCGAAAAGCGCCTGATTCGCACGGCGATCGAAGCGGGAAAGGTAGTTGTCGGATTGTGTCTGGGCGGACAACTGATCGCTGAAGTTCTCGGTGGCCAAGTCGGCCGTCACCCGCATTGGGAAGTCGGCTGGCAGCCAGTTGAATTTACCGGTCCGATGAGCAATTGCAAAACCATTCGCATGTTTCAATATCATCGCTATGCCTTCACGACTCCGCCGGGCGCAATGCAAATAGCGACCAATCAGGCCTGCGCGCATCAGGCATTTATGTTTGGTGAAAAAGTGCTGGGCGTGCAATTTCATCCGGAGGCGACGTCGGAGTGGGTCCTGCAATGTGCTGCTGAACGCGATCTACCTGCAGCCGATCGTTATGTACAAAAGCCTGATGAAATCGTGCAAGACACGGTCGCCTGCCTGCCTCCGGCGCAAAATTGGTACTTTGCGCTCTTAGAAAATCTGTTTAGAGGTATTTCTTAAATAGCGTATCGTAGTGCTCTTGCACTCTCTTCAAATCAACCGTGTTGAGAAAATTTGAAAAACTCATCCACACAGCCAAACCGTTGAGATCTTGAAAATGCGGCGGTAAAAACAACGGCGCATCAACCACCCCTTCGATCGATTTCGCATAAAGAAGTGGCACATCTTCAATATGGAGTTTACCAGCGAACATAAACGGAATCAGCTCCGGCCGCCCTTTGCGAATTGCCGTCCGAATAAAATTATAGTTTTCGATGAAACCGCGGCAATAAGAAATATCTTTCGTAAATGGCGCTCCACCGGTAATGACTCCCCCGCGAAAGACGCGCATAGAATTGCGAAACGCTTCCGGTTCACTATAGCCTTCGGTCAAATAAAATTCATAGACGTCATTGAAATCAGCACCATCCTCAGCTTTATCCACACCGAGAATGCGATCATTGATGGCGCGAGCCCGGCGCGGGTAGGTGGAAAAAGTGAAAATTTCCATGAGAATGGCCAAGCCTTCTTGGGTTGAGGTCACGCGCGGTGGACCTTTGGACAGCCATTTTGCGACTTTTTGACTTTTGCCGTTGGCGGTGGTCGCGACATGCACCCAACCCTCGTGTACCTCAAAAATATCGATGTCTTTTAATGAAAAGCGGGCTCCATCTTTGATTTTGATGACGTCACTTCCGGCCGCGGCATCGGCGACAATACCGTCAGAGAGCACCACTTCAATGCGGCCCTTGAGAAAGGACCGGCTGAAGCGTTCACGGAGGATTTTCACCGCGTCTTCTGACGAGATGTCTTTGGGATATTCCTGCCCTAAACTTTTACCTTCCAGATTTTGCAAAATGGAATAGAGCAAGCGCCCTTGACCAAGCACGGTATTATTATCTTCATAGAACTGATCTTTTGGCGAGCCATAGAGTTTTTTACTGAAATCCCAAAACCGGGGTGTGCCCCGAGCCGCCAGCATTTGCACGACGTCGATGTATTCTTGCGCCATGCGAATCAGGAGTTTACCGACTTCGTCAGTCTCACCGAGGACGCGAGAAATTTCAGCGGAGATTTCTTTAAATTCTTCGGTCTTTTTTACCGGATCAAAGCCGAGCGGAATTTTCTGATAATAGTCAGCATCGATTTTCGGCAAGCGGTGCTGCTTGTGTTCGAAAAAAAAGGTTTCGATTGAGCTATCCCATTTGATCGCATCGAGGACCCGAATCGGCTTTTGCGCTTCGACGATTTTTTCCGAGAGGTTTTTTATTTTCTCTTTATAGGTTAGCCAAAACTCAGTGGTGTGTGCAAGATGACTCACGGTTTTATCCATTCCTGAAGACACTACCATGGTTTCGCACCTTGCGAAAGGTCCAGAGGTCGATGGGGTCTCACGTAAATCCTATCGGAAATTTGCAGAGTTTGTTGAGGTCGAAGAGAGCAGCCAACAGCCACGGGCACAAGAAATCACGCCGCGGGCTGCAGATTTCTTGTGCCTGCTGCAATCCAAAATTAGCCGCCGATGTCCCTGGATTGAATAATATGCCCGCCGTGTTCCGGCGCCCATTTTCGGCCCTAAAATCCCCAAAATTGGCCTTGTCTCACCCTGAGATCGCATATAACGGCCTTTTAACTGGCACGTCCTATGAATATTGAAGCTATGAGCGGGACTGGCGCGTCTTCTTCGACCCGAAATCAAACTAACAATTTATAAACGGAGTCGAGGTCATGAAATTCCTCTTACTGGCAATCTCAATCCTCACCACGGCCTTAGTCGTGGCGTGTGGGCAAAGCAATAATGGCGGTCCAGCTCAGGCACCGGCCCCATTGCCACCCGGTTTGATCACTCCGAACGGAACTGGCACAGGAACTTGTCAGGCCGGGCAAATTTATAATCAACAATATGGCTACTTGAGTCCCGGTAACTGTCAACCCGGGTACGGTTATGTTCCGGCACAAAACACCTGCGTTCAAGGTCAAGCGATGGACTTTCAAACCTGTTACGGCCAACAAGCCTCTTCGCGCTGGGCGGCTGGTCTCTCAATTAGTAATCGCACATCACTCGAAGCGCTTCTGAAGTACTCTGGCGTTTGTGACCCGTATTGGATTGGCTGGAATTTCGGCACTTGGAGCTGTTCAAACTATTCTTCACAAGGCTTTATCATTATTGAAGCTCTCAATGCCACCGCTGGCGAAGTCAATATCACCATCGGTGCTGGAGCTTCGACACCGTATTCAAACAACTATTACAATGGCGGCGGCCAATATTTAACTTTATCAATGCGCGGTTTGATCCACCCGATCAACAATAGCACTGGTATGGAGATCGTTGGTTCTAACTACGCTGCACAAAACTTGGGCTTTCGCGGCACCGTTGATACCGGCACCTTAAAAGATCAAACTTATACGATTAAATTGTTCTTCCAAGACGTGCAGTTTGCACAAACCACGGTTCAACGCTGGTAAATTTCTCTTACCCTTTACTTTCGTCCAGGCCCTCTTTCTGTTAAGATGGGCCCATGAAAGTGAAATGCCCGACCTGTCGCAAAGAAATTGAATATTCTGTTACTAATCCAAACCGGCCGTTTTGTTCTGAACGCTGCCAGCTGATTGATCTAGGCCAATGGGCAGATGAAACCTACGCCATTCCTGTGAGTCCAGCGGCGGTTGTCTCTGAGTCGGACGAGGACGAAGAGAGCCCCGGCGAAAGTGAGCGCGGCGAAAACGAACAGCATTAGTCACTGCATCACGGTTTTGAAACCCATTGTATTGTATTTAGTGTCGCTTTGTTGAATACTCGTTAACGCGATTATGCCTAACCAAAAAAGCCAAGAAATTTCTCTGCGAGCCGTACTCGCCGCCATTAAAGGCAACCTCCTTGTAACTATTTTGAAGTTCTTTGGCTGGAGCGTGCACTATAGTCCCTCCATGCTCGCCGAAGCTGTGCACACTTTGGCCGACACGCTCAATCAGATTTTGCTCTTCGTCGGCATTCAACACAGCCTCGGCAAACCATCGAAAATGTATCCCTGGGGCAAAGGCCCGGCGCGATATATCTGGAATTTAATTTCGGCCATGGGGATTTTCTTCGTCGGCTTTGGCCTTACCACTTATCACGGAGTCAGCTCTCTCTTGGATCATTCGCCCTATGATCCGCTTCAGGACAGCTGGATTCCAGTCGTAATTCTGATCGTTTCCTTTTTCGTTGAAGCTTACACGCTTCGGGTCGCCTTTATTACCGTCAACAAACAACGCGGCGATGATTCTTTCTTTGACTACATCCGCTTTGGCGATGATCCGACCGGAGTGGCGGTTTTGCTTGAAGATTCGATTGCCGTCGTTGGCGTGATCACCGCGTTGACGGGATTACTTTTATCTCGTTATCTTGGCACGAGTCTGCCGGATGCGATTTCATCGATTATCATCGGCTGCCTGCTTGGCGTAATGGCCGTAGTTTTGGCGATGGCCAATGGCCGAATTTTGATGGGCATATCAGCTGGTGGCGATTGGGATCAGGATATTCGCGAATTCATCGAGGCCTATCCGAGTGTCGAGCGCGTCGTGAGCCTAAAAACCGCGGTGATGGCGCCAGGTCGATTGCGTGTTTCGATCGAAGTCGAGTTTCACGGTGGCATTATTATCAATCGTCAGCAAATCGAAAAAGATGCCGAGCGCATCCGTGACGGCGAAGACCCAGCTTATATTTTGGTCGAAACAGCGGAGCGAATGGTCCGAACAGTAGGCCGCGAAATCAATCGTCTCGAAGCTGATATTCACAATGAGTTTCCTGAAGTCGCTATGATCGATCTTGAAGTGAATTGATGCCGTCGATCAGTGTTTTGAGCTATCTTTTTGCACTTGGCGCGACTCTCAGTTTTGCAACCGCTAGCTTGGTTTTCACGGATTATTCTAAAAAAATCTCGGTGCTGTGGATGAATTGCTTTAAGGCCTTTGTCGCCTTTATTGCACTGGTGATCACGATCCCGCTCTTTGTGCACTGGAAGGTTCCGGCGCCAGCGGCGTTTGCCGCACTTCTCTTTAGTGGCTTGATCGGTTTAAATATTGGCGATTTATTTTTACTCAATGCCTTTACCAAACTTGGCCCCGGCCGAACTCTGATTCTCTTTGGCTTTCAGCCACTCCTGCTCAGCATTGCCGCTTTTTTTCTTTTTGATCAGCCGCTTGAGCCCAAGCGCCTTCTGGCGATTATTTTTCTAATGGCCTGTCTGTTTACATTTAGTCTGGAGCGGTATCGGCAAGAAAAACGCTGGGAAGTTATTGGTCTGTTTCATGCTTTGGTTGGCGTGCTTTTTGATTTGTGTGGGATTTTGCTCACCCGTTGGGCCTTTGCCCGCGATGTCGAACTCAGTCCGATTGAAGGACATCTTTTTCGTTGTACAGGTGCTTTACTTGGCTTTTTAGTGATCGGCTATTTCCGCCCGATCGGTCTGTTTTCGAATTTTAAAAAATACCCCGTTAAATCTCGAGCCGTACTGATTCTTGCAGGCCTTGGTGGCACCTATCTTTCTTTGATACTTTATTTGAATGCCATCAAAATCGGTCACTTGGGTTCCATTGCTGCCATTAGCATCACCGGGCCGATGTTTGCCACCGCACTCGAGTGTGTCGTCAAACGGCAGTGGCCGAGTCGCTATGTGCTAGTGGCATTTGTCTTTTTCTGTGCGGGATTTTATATTTTATTCGGGCTTGCTTAGGCAAAGGAGTCGCTTGTGGATGACAACTATGGGGCACACTTTGAAGATCTTCACTGTGAACAAAGTTTGAATTTTATTCGGACCGAAAATCAGCGCGCCGTGACCCACTTCACGAAAGATTCGCGCTTTAAAGAAATCGAAGAACAGGCGCTTGCTTTTTTAACTTCCGAGTCCCGCTTGCCAAATGTTGGTTACTACGAAGGCTTTTTTTACCTCGGCCGTGTCAACTCTCACCACTGTGCCGGCAAATTCTTTTACGGCCTATGCTGTGTTGGTGCGCGAATGGATTTGTCCCACCGGCCTTTATGAGTCTGACAGTGACCGCGAACTGCAAAGCTTGTGCATGCAAAGACTTGCCACAATGGACCCCAGCCACCCGGCCTCAATCGATCCGACCTTCATGCCATTTCGGGGCGCGACACTTCAATGTGATCTGAATTCTTGTTATTTGCCGAGCTGCAGGGGCACCGCTGCGGCCATGCAAATTTGTGCGGAGGGATTTCAAGAAAATTCGGTGCCAAGGTTTTTTTGAATAGTTCTTTTTGCCCTGAGCGCTTCATGTGAACGATGGTATAAAAAATCGAGAATGCAGACAATCGGGAATGCGGTGTTTCCTTAAAATTAAATGAGCAACGAAACAGTGGCTTAATGAACCAAACAAGTGATAGAAGGAGTGGCTAGTGACATTGAAACTAAAGGGAATCTAAAATGGACTTGCAAAAAGAGACGACAAAGCCGATTTCTGGGCCGGCCTGGAATATTCAATCAGAATATCCTTCTCTCACCTCTGCTGAATTCAAGGCCGATCGTGAAAAAGTTGAAGCCGCCTTACCCGAACTCACTCGCATGGTCGCCAGCCTCCAGCCTCTTATGCAAAGAGATTTGTCGACGGGCGAAGCAGCGCAATTGATTCACGGTCTGCAAGAATTTTCAATTTTCCGTGATTCAATCGCTGTGCTTGAGTCCAATCTGACCACCTATACCTACCTTGAGATTTCAGTTAATGCAAAAAATCACGAGGCTTTGCAAATTGAATCTGAGTTGTCCGCGGTGATCACCAAGATTCGCGAGCAAATAACTCCCATTTACCTGTATTTGGCCCGGGCGCCTGAAGCGATTCTTCATGGTTATTTGCAACATCCCGCGATCAAACCGCAGGAGTTTTATTTGCGCCAGGAGCGACAGGTGGCTGACACCCTCTTGAGTGAAAAAGAAGAAATGCTTCTGACCTCCTATCGGCCTTATGGTCCGACGGCTTGGGGCAATCTCTACAGCGCGCTCTCCGGCACCATCACTTGCGAAGTTCAGTATCCAGAGCGCACGGAAAAGCTCGGTTTGGCTCAAGCATCGGCACTTTTGCGAGAGGCTCATGAACCGAGTCGTAAAGCCGCCTGGCAGGGACTCCAATCGGCTTGGAAGAATTTCGAAGAGCCTGCTGCTGGAATTCTCAATGCCATTGCAGGTTGGCGAAATGAAACTTACCAGCGACGTTCACATACCCGTGAGGTTGATTTTCTTTTTACGCCACTGCATCTCTCGCGTATCAAACGCGAAACTTTGCACGCCATGCTCTCGACTGTGCAAGATAACATCGAGATTTCCCGAAAAAGTTTGCGCTTGATCGCCCAAGGTCTTGGCAAGCCAAAGTTAGATCCTTGGGATCTCATGGCGCCAGCTCCCGCACTTGGTGATTCAGCCCTGCGTAGTTTTGATGAAGCCATTGAAATCGTCGCAGCGGCTTTTCACCGTATCGACCCTGAATTTGGTGACTTTCTCCATCTGATGAAGAAAAACCAATGGCTCGAAGGCCGCATCCTATCAACGAAGCGCACAGGTGCCTACTGCACGCGGTTTGCGAAATCAAAGACGCCGCGAGTTTTTCAAACCTATATGGGTACAATTGGCGATATTCGCACGCTCGCGCATGAAGTGGGCCATGCCTACCATGGCTGGGTGATGCGCGATTTGCCAATGATTGAACACCGCTACCCGATGACTCTAGCTGAAACCGCGAGTATTTTCGCCGAAACTGCGTTTGGCGATTATTTTGCTACGCAGGGAGATGCCAAGACCCGCTTTGAAATTGCCTGGCAGGAAGCCGAGACAGTCGCGAGTTTTTGCCTGAACATACCAGCCCGTTTTGAGTTCGAAAAAAACTTTTATGAACTTCGCCTTAAGCGCTTTGTCACAGCAAATGAGCTTTCGGATCTGATGGAGAACGCTTGGCAAAAATGGTACGGCGATACGCTCTCGCACTATGATCGTTATTATTGGGCCAGTAAACTGCACTTCTCCATGTCGTCGACGAGTTTTTATAATTTTCCGTACACCTTCGGCTACCTATTTAGTCTTGGCATTTATGCGCTTCGCACTGAGATGGGCTCGGGCTTTATGCCGAAATATCGCGAGCTCTTACGCGATACGGGCCGCATGACCGCCGAGGATCTGGTGCAAAAACACCTTGGTGAGGATATTACGAAAAGTGGGTTTTGGCAGAAAAGTCTGAATATCGTTGCGCAAAAAGTGATAAAATTTGAGCAGGCTTTGGTAAGATGAGTCATGTCGTTTAAAAAATTACTCCTGATTCGCCTCGATCGCATCGGCGATTTAGTTCTGACTTTGCCGGTTGACGAGGAATTCACCCGACAGGGGACACAAGTTCAGTGGTGGATTCCGCAAGGACTGAGCTTTATTACGCAAAACTCAAGCCCCGAACGCCAGGCGCAGGAGGTCGAGCGCGCTTTTTCTTGGCGACGTTTTCACACGCTCTTTAAGCAAGTGCGGGAGCTGCATCCTGACGCTGCGGTCGTTTTTCATGCACCTTGGTGGGTGGGCCTGCTTTTGTGGTTGGCACGAGTACCCGTACGCGTGGGGCAGCGCAGCCAATGGCATTCATTCATTTTCTTTAATCGCGGCGTTCGGCAAAAGCGCAGCCGGGTGGAGCATCATGAACTGGATTATAATTATCTGCTGATCGAACAAGGACTGAATCTCCAGCCTTTGCCAAGGCGTTCACTCAATCTCACCACGACAAAGTCCGCGAAACTGCCCGCCGGCAGTTATTATGTCGTCCATCCAGGCATGGGTGGTTCCGCCTTGAATTGGCCGAGCGAACATTATCAAAGTTTGATTCGTCAGTTGGCGCTGGAGAAACCCGTTGCCATTACCGGTACAGCAACCGATGACGCTTATTTGCAGCCTCTCAAAGCGGCGCTCAAGGGCGTCGCAAACGTGCATTGGCTCGATGGCCAGCTTTCAACCGAAGAGTTGCTCGGTCTTCTCAAAAATGCGGTGGCAGTCGTCGCCCCCAGCACGGGTGTCGTGCATCTGGCGGCCAGTCTCGGCGTGCGCACAGTTGGACTGTACAGCCCCGTGCATGTTCAAGCTGCTAAGCGCTGGGGCCCACGCGGACCACAAGCGAGTGCGCTCTCTCCCGAGGTCGATTGCCCTGGGAAAATGGCCTGTCTCGGGCAGGCCTGTCATTATTTTGCGTGTATGGAAAAGATCTCAGTCGAAGATGTGCTAAGCTTGGTGCGCGCGTAGGGGTTCGCTGTTTCGTTTGGGCATGATGATTTTTGATGAATCGGCGCCAAAATACTGAGCCGCAATTGCGGAATAAGACTTTTTAGCGAGCTCATCGCGAGTCGAATCTTCACGAACTGAAATCGGATCGAGAAAATGCAAAGCGGCCCTCACCTTGCGCATTTTCATCAATTGTAGAAAATGCGGCGTAAATGTCATGTCGCCATACCAACAAACTTTGCCGGCGTTTTTGGGCGAAAATGGTTCACCATCGATTTCAAGGTACTGCAGGCACAAAGGTTGAATGTCCTTGCCCGCCTGGACAGCTGACATCAACAATGACTTTTTAAAAGGTAAAATATGTGAGCCATCCGTACTCGTGCCTTCGGGATAAATCATCACATTAAAGCCTGTTTTCAGGGTCTCAGTCATTACTCCAAGATCCCGGTCAACAGCGCCGCGGTGACGTCGCTCGACAAAAATACTTCCGCTGAAGGCCGCCAGGTCTCCTAAAAAAGGGGTTTCACCCATGTCGACGCTGGTCACAAATACCATGGGTTTTACCGCACAGGTGATTAATACGTCGAGGTAGGACATATGATTCGAGACAAAAAGATAATTGTTGTTGCGCAAGCGCTCAGCATCAAAGCCAATCAATTCAATATCAAAGCCAAGCACGTTCATAGCGTGACGGCAGTACTTGGCAGTATTTTCAATATTGAACTGCAGACGTTTCTGTTGGTCCTTAATGAGAAATTTTCTAGTTACTGCTTCGGCAATAAATCCGCCCATTAAACTGGAAACGGCTGTTAAATTGGTTACATTGCGAATCATCGCCGGCTCCTTATTGAACATTAGTCCAGAGAATGAGGTTTTGGGTTGGCGTTCCGGTATCGACTTTGACTGCATCGAGCGCGCCACTGGCATCACCTCGTTGGGCGACTCCGGCGTAAGTACCGTTGAAATTAATAGTGCCACAAATTGAATAATTGCCGGATTGAACCGTCGTTAAATGTTGCCCCTGACTGTCGATCCAAGATCCCGCTGTGCCGATACATCCCGCACTGGCGTTGCACGAGACCGTACCGCTTGAAGTAGCCGTGGCGCCAAAATTAGGATTGGTGCAACCTGATGTTGTGAGCGTCAAATAAGCCGTCGCCGAGCCCCCAGTCAGGCAATTCGAAGCCGTACAATTCAAGGCGACCGTAGGCAGGGACACAGCCTTGCCGGTTCCGGCTGTTTCTCCACATGAAATCAATGCAAAAACACTGACTCCAGTGAGATAAGTCGCGGCAAGGAGGTTTTTATGCATAAAACGAAACGACATTGCTTCCAGGTGTAACCCTTGACGCACCGAGAGAGCAACGACAAATCTTGCCCCCTGACAAATCCTATTTCAATTTTGATATTTCAGTAGAGATGCAGGACAATCAGGCGCATGAATGGAATCTCTGCGCCTCGAGCGAAAAAACAACCCACTGAAATTATCGTTCACGGCGACGTTCGCCAGGATGAGTACTTCTGGTTGCGTGAGAAAGAAAATCCCGAAGTCCTGCAACACTTGCGGGATGAGAACACCTATGTCGAATCAGTTTTAACGCCTCATCAGAAATTTCGCGAAGACCTGTTTAACGAATTGAAGGCGCGGATTAAAGAAGATGATTTAGAGGTTCCGGTCAAGCGCGAGTCCTATTTTTATTATTCGCGCACCCTTCCCGGTCAACAATATGCGATTTATTGCCGCAAATATCTCAGCCTCGATGCTCCCGAAGAAATCGTTCTCGACTGCAATGAATTGGCGCGCGGGCAGAAGTATTTTAAACTTGGCACCTATGAAGTCAGCCCGGATCATCAGTGGCTCGCCTTTTCGGTCGATTTAGATGGCTCAGAAGAATTCATTCTGACCTTTAAAAACCTGACCAACCAAACGCTTTCCCCTGAGAAAATTTTGAAGTCGTCGAATTCAGTGGCTTGGGCCCAAGATAATCAAACTGTTTTTTATACGCTTTTGGATGAAAATCATCGCCCCAATCGGATCATGCGCCACCAACTCGGCACTGATCCGGCCAGCGACGTTCTCATCTATCGCGAAGAAGACACGCAGATTTTTACTTATTGTTTTAAATCACGAAGCCAAAAGTATATCTTCATCGGGCTATATGGCAAAGTGACCTCTGAATTTCATTTTCTAGAAGCAGCCCATCCTTTACAAAACTTTCAGGTCATTGAGCCCCGCCGCCGAGGAGTTTTGTATCAAGTCGATCACCGCGATAATCAGTTTTTTATATTAACCAATGATCGACTCAAGAATTTTCGTCTCTGCGTGGCTCCGGTGACAAATCCGGGCGCGAGTTCTTGGCAAGAAGTCCATAGTGGCGACACTGAACTTTTCTTGCAAGATTTCGATGTTTTTCGCGATCATGTCGTTTTGACTGAGCAAAAAGCTGGCTTGACGCAAATTCGCGTGATGAATCTGAATGACTCAAATCAGCACCTGATCGACTTTCCGGAGC
>JAYVXN010000440.1:0-3663 GCA_043785085.1 Bdellovibrionales bacterium
GTAAAGCTCGGAGCGCGAAAGCACCTGTGTCCAAATCTGCTTGCGATCCCGACCGCCTGACCTCGTTGAATCAACGCGTTGGCGGTCAACTTACTTAGCCGTCTCTAGAATTGAGAAGATGCCACTTGAAGGTCAGCGGCCGATCTTTAAAGAGATTATTCGCAATATTGAAATCCACCCGATGAAACTTAAGATCGAGCTGTATGCGCCGGCAGCCAACTCTGGTGTCGGTCAGCAAGGTCCAGAAAAACAAAAAGCCACCGGTACGGGTGGCCTTTGTGTGTCTTTGAAAAAATCTGAAGCGACTGTTATTCCCATCGACTCAACCCGGCGTGTGGGTTCGAGTAATGTTGGGAATGGTACCCGGGACAGTTATGCCCGCGCTATTTGGCGCCTGCGGCGCGAAATAGTGCGGAGCAAAGAGGAAGAAGCCAGAGGCTCGCAGAGCCGTCGGCTTCGACCGATAAGTCCGCAGCACGCGGTACCGCCTAAAACTAAAAAAGCTGGCCTCGCAGAGGTCTGCTTTTTTAGTTTTACATTGGTACCCGGGACAGGACTTGAACCTGCACGCTTACGCACCAGATCCTAAGTCTGGCGTGTCTACCAATTCCACCACCCGGGCAAAAGAATTACTTCTTCTCTGAAATCAATTTCTTATAATCAGGAACGCGAATCAAACTGGCGAGTTCTTTTTCGCTATCCATCTCAATGCGAATCAACCATCCGTCATTCATGGGATCATCATTCAAACCGCTCGGATCATCTAGAAGAGCCGAGTTCACTTCAATGACTGTGCCCGAAACCGGCGCAAACAAATCGCTGACTGCCTTAACACTTTCAACGACACCGAAGCTTTCGCCCTGGTTCACTTTGGCTCCCTCTTCAGGAAGCTCAACATAAACCACTTCGCCCAATTGCTCTTGTGCGAACTCAGTCACGCCGATGGTGACGATGTTTTCATCAACCTGAGCCCACTCATGATCTTTGGTGTAGTAATAATCTTCCGGAAGTTGGTAGTTCGACATCTCAAGCTCCTTTAGCGCAGTTTACGGATTCAGGCCGGATTTCACAAATGGCGTCGGCACGATTTTGGCCTTCGTTTTTCGACCGCGAATATCAATATTGAGTTCTTTGCCAGTTTCAGCGAACTCAAGATCGACATAGGCGATGCCGATGGAGAGACCAGTTGATGGCGACATAGTCCCACTTGTTACCTTGCCGATTTTGTTGTTGTCAAAAGAAAACACCTCGTAACCTTGGCGCGGAATACCCCGGTCTTGCAACTCAAATCCGACGAGTTTCTGCAGAATCCCTTGCTCCTTCTGTTTGAGCATGGCGGACTTGCCAACAAAGTCTTTTTTCGCAGGCTTAACAACCCAGCCGAGCCCGGCGGAATAAGGATTGGTGGTGTCATCAATTTCATGCCCATAGAGACTGTATTTCATCTCCGTACGAAGCGTATCGCGTGCCCCGAGGCCCACCGGCTTTACAGCAAATTCTCTGCCCTGATTGAGCAAAGCAGTCCAAAAAGCCACGGCCAACTCAGCCGGCAAGAAAATCTCAGCACCGTCTTCTCCGGTGTAACCCGTGCGCGCGACCAGAATATTTTTGTCCGAAAATTTTAATTCACGAAAATGAAAGGTTTGAATCTGCGCCACTTCAGGAGAAATGACTTTTTGTAGGAGGGCGATCGCCTTCGGACCTTGAACAGCGATTTGCGCCCAGCGCTCGCTCTCATTGGTGATATCCGCTCCACGATTATGCTTTAAAACATAAGCGAAATCTTTTTCAACATTTGAAGCATTCACACACAAAAGATAATCCTCACCGGGAGTCAGGCAATAAACGATCAAATCATCAACGATGCCGCCTGATTCATTCGGAAAGAGCGAATATTGTGCTTCGCCCGCCTTCAGTTTTGCGACGTCGTTGGTGGTGAACCATTCAAGGGCTTCCAATGATTTCGGGCCGCGCACGCGCAGCTCACCCATGTGCGACACATCAAAAAGGCCCACTTGAGTCCGACAGGCGAGGTGCTCTTCTTTAACGCCGTCATACTGAACAGGCATATACCAACCGGCAAAATCCACCATCTTGGCGCCCAATTTCTCATGCTCCTGACAAAGCGGCGTTTTTTTCACCCTGAATCCCCCTTTTGAGGTCCCCACTTTCACTTGTTCAGACCAGAGAGTCAATCTCACGACACATGCTTCGTAAGACCCTTCTGAGCGAGCGGAGTTTTGGCGCCACGCGCCGAAATTTGTCGAACTGCCATGGTTTTAAGCACTCAGTTCGAACTGAGTGCCTCCAGAATGCAACTGGGAATGGTCCTCATTTTGCTAATTCCCAGGCATGGGTCCCTGGAGGAACGTCATGTCGGAACAAGATTTGAAACGAATAGAGTCACGCTTTTTGCTCGTTTTGTTTTTTGTCAGCATGCTCTTAGCACTGAGCGCCTGCCATACAGGTGATTCCTTTGCCCGCGAAGCTGCCACCGCCCAAAAAAATCCTGACCTTACCGGCGGCAAAACTCCGGAAGGAAAAATCGCAACAAGCGTCAGTAACGACAATGAATTACAAACCCTTAAAGAACAAATCGATGGCGCTAAAAATGAGAATTTGCTGTTAGCTCAATCTCTGCGCCATGTTTCAGTGAAAGCGTTGAAAGAAGGCGATAAAACCACCGCCAGTAAACTGACGATCACCTTCGACCTCCTTGATGCCAAAGAAAATGCAAAAACCTATACACTCCAAGCGAATCCTGGCAGCGATGGAAGTTTTGCTCTGACCGAAACGGCCGAATCCCCCTTACTCAAAGTCTCAGGAACCTGCATTTCTCCCGACTGCAAGAAAATCGTCCTCTTGCTGAAAAAATATGCCAGCAATAAAGTTTTGCTGGCGGAGGCTGGTTTCATCTACCGCGAACGGGATGCTTTAGTGCGTGCCACGGCCCCCAAAGAGCAAACGGCCACCAATTTTAAATCAACTTTGTTGAATGCCTTGAAAGCCAGTTTGGAGAAACCTCTCAATCAGAAATTCGTGACGACCGAAATAGCCTACGGAATCACGGAGTTTGAACTGCGACTCTCAGCGCAAAATCCTGCTGTTTGTGTGAATGGCCGAGTCGTTTCAACCGATGAGTCGGACGAAACTTTGCTCATGTCCTGCGGGGACCAGCAACCACCTGCCGGCCTGAGCGCCCGATTGATCGGTAATACCCAACATGGCTCAGTGCTCGTTTCAATCCGCGATCAAGATGAATCGATCTATCTCTTTGTCATGACCGAAAACCTTCCCGTGACGACCACGAGTGAAAAAAGTAATCTGCCGACATTACCGCAACCCGAGAGTCAACCAGTCCCGCAAACTGAACCGCAACCCGAGAGTCAACCAGTCCCGCACACTGAACCGCAACCCGCGCCGCAGCCCGAGATTCAACCAGTCCCGCACACTGGACCGCAACCCGCGCCGCAGCCCGAAAGCCAATCGGTCCCTGTGCCTGCGCAACCGCAAAGTCATCCCGTCATTGAAGCAGCACCACCAGAGGCTAAGCCCGAGCCACCTCCCGCACCTAACGTGATTCCGGAGCAGGCACCGGAAACGACCTCACCTCCAGCAGAGCCCATTCCGCAATCGGTGACGCCGCCACATATTGATCCGGTA
>JAYVXN010000441.1:0-3650 GCA_043785085.1 Bdellovibrionales bacterium
GGCGCTGTTTGTTAGGCCGCATGAATGACGATGGTCTTAGGTGGGGCTTCTGCGTGAACCAGCTTGGAATAATCGCTAGGTATGGCAAGAAGTAATTTCTCAGCCACACAGAGCCTCACAGCCAACTCGTTCGGTAGGCTCATTCTCTCATCTTTTGCTTTTTCCCAACTGAGTACTGTGCCAGCAGATAAATTGAAAAGCCTTGCGAACTTCTCAAGTGATAAGCCGATGGCGCTTCTCAACAGATGGACCTCTTTACCTCGAATCGGCAAAAAGTTTCTAATGATCGCCTGTGCGGCAAGCATCTCCATTTCCTCAGGAGGCATGTCGATGACTGTCCCAAGATCTTTGTCATCGTACATTGGCACGTGATCAAGGGTCAGATATTCAATGCCGCAGAAATTATCCAATTTTCTGTAGTAAATTTTCTTCGAGCTCATAAATACCTCTCTCTATTTCACCGTCACTATAATAACGCCATCGTTATACGCACAGATCACTGTCAAATCATCGTTGGTTGAGTCAAGGCCCGAAGCCTCAAATTTAGTTTCTACTTGTTTAATCACGCCATCTTTGGCACAGGCCTGCTCAACACATTCCGAGTCTGTTATAATCTCTTGAGCTGCTTGTAAATATCATCATCGTTTCGCTTGCCGACCAAGAGGACAATAAGAATCACGGAGTCTCTGACGAAGTACACAATGCGATACTCACCGACATCTGCTCGGCGGTACTGCTCGTAGCCCTTAAGTTTGGAGGAGTCGTGAGGTTCTGGGTCAGTGCGCAGATCGAGAATTTTGGCTACGACCTGTCGTTTTTGTTTCGGCGGCAGCGTTCGAATGAACTTCTCCGACCGCTTTGAAATTTCAATCTTTAGCATTCATCATTTCAGCGAGAAATTTCTCGCTTTCCTCAGTGCCAAGAAACCCTTCTTTGGCTGCCTGCTCAGCCTGATTTGCCCATGCGGCGTCTTCAATAGCCTCCAGTCGATGATATTCCTCGAGAGAAATAACGACCGCAACCGGGCGACCCTTCTTCTGGATTTCAACCGGCTCGCGTTGGGCTGTATCCAAAAGCCGACCGAATCCGTCTTTGGCTTCTTTTGCGCTAAAACTTTTCATAAATAGACCCTCCAACAGCTTTTTTATCTATAATAGCTCAAAGAGCCATTATGGTCAATTTCTGAATATTAAAGCATATCTTATTGATTATACTAAATAAAGTCACAAGCTCCACGCCGACGGTACACTTACATGACAAATTTGCTCTGACTCCACTTAAACACCCGCGCAATTTCCTCTATTTTTCCTTTTTACCCTTCGGCTTGGAAACTCGATTGGGAACCTCCCAGATTTTGGCTCAAGATGATGCCGAATCAATCAAAACAGACCGCGCAGCCTGACCTGCGCCCGAGGTCGTCGGCGAGCCATCGGAACTAAACTGCCCCGAGGCCACTAAATCCTGAAACTCGTTCTCGCTGTAGAGCTGAAAAGAAAGCAAATAACCTTCAACAAGTTCGGAGGCGTTATTTTCCATCCGAGCCCAAGCCAAATCGAATCGTCGTTTCAAAGTCTGACCCTGGAAAGAACGTGCGACCACAAGAATCTCTAGATCTTCCTTCTCTAACTTTAGGACGCGTACTAAAGAGGGTGCAAATTCGCTCATCACCTGTCTAAACTATTCGACAAATTTGTTCTGAATCCATTTGAATACCCTCTCAAATTCCTCTAGAAAATCATCAATTTGACTATCTGTGTAGCCGATCACACCATATCTCATATGCATATGCATATCCGATGCCCAGACCGTCTTCTTTCTAAGGCCCCGCGAAATCGTTCTTGTTTTGCCAAGACCTCAGCGTCGATCCAGTGGTCGATCGCACGTTCTTTCAAAATCTTCCAGGTTGGTATTTCAGGATGTGACTTTTTCATACTTGAATGTCTTGCACAACCCAGGCTCACGCCCTAAACAAACGTCTCCCGTCCCAAAACCGCAGCTTCCGAAACCCGCCGCCCCGTAAACTGCTCCGTGATCTTATCAACCACCATCTCACTAAACGGAATCGAACACGTAAACGCAGGCGAGATCGCATTGAGCACGTGAAACGAGCGCGAGTCTCCTTCGAATTTAAAATCCATTTCAAGTTTGCGCTTTTTAATATCGTAAAGCTGCGCCCGAATGCCAGGCTTGCCCCACTTCACATAATTCGCTGGATTGACGTTTTCAGCCAAGCGAGTTGAGAGTCGCACTAAATGCGCCCGCGAGTATTTCTGCAATTCTTCAAAAGCAAGCTTCTTAAAATCAAAGTCCGCAAAAACAGCTAAGCCCAATTGCCGAAAGCAAAGTTCGATCATCTCAGAGGCATTGAAATTATCTAAACCCGAATACTGCTCGCGCCAAAACGCCGGAATCGCCGTCGGGCCAATTTTCGTTTTCCCATCCACGGTCTGAGTAAAATGCACGCCCAAAAAGGGGTTGCGCAAATCCGGCACTGGATAAATATGGCGTTTAAATGAGCCAGCTGGTTCATTCGAATAAAGATACAAACCCTTAAAAGGCATGATGCGATAATTTTCGCTAAAACCATAATCGCGCGCGATCTTATCGGCATAGAGTCCTGCGGTGTTGACGACATAGCCCGCTTGGCGAATGCCGTGGCTGGTGCGAAGACTGGTGTCGTTGATACGAGAAACATATTTCTCGCCCCAATAAAACTTAACACCATCATTTTCAGCATCTTTGATCAGATGTTCTAAAACCTGCACCGGATTCACCGACGCGGTATTTGGCGACCACAACGCTTTTTCAAAAGTCTTCGCGCGGGGCTCAAGTTCTTTCGCCTCTTTTGCGGTCACTTCATGAATAATTGAACCATTCATACGTCCCCGGCGAAATAATTCATCCAAAGGTGCGAGATCCGCTTCTCCTTGGGTCACCACTAATTTTCCGCAGGCGTTGATCGGCAGTTTTTTCTCGGCACAGTAGCGAGTGAGAATTTCGTTACCCTGGCGCGTGAATTTGGCTTTGAGCGAATCAGCTGAATAATAAAACCCAGCGTGCAGAACACCACTATTGCGGCCACTGGAATGAGCCGCAGGAGTGACCTCTTTGTCGATAACTGAAACTGAGCAATCATTGTAACGGTGTTTCAACCAGCGCGCGACCGAAACGCCTATCACGCCGCCCCCGAGGACGAGAAAATCAGATTTTTTCATGTGTGAACTCCTGTGCTCATCAAGGCCGCTTCAAGGGTCGCACACAAAGCATGATAAAGTGGTTGATGCGACTCTTGAATGCGCTGAGTGTGATCGCCTGGGCTCTTGAGCGTCACATCGCAGATTTCTTCAAGCTGATTCGCTAAAGGGCCAGTGAAAGCGAGAGTTTTCATGCCCATGGCTTTTGCAGTGAGGGCCGCCATCACGATATTGCGCGAATTGCCACTGGTGCTGAAGCCAATCAAGACATCACCAGGTTTTGCAAAGTCGATCAGCTGCTGAGCGAAAATTAAATCTGGGCCCATATCATTGGCAACCGCTGTCATCAACGCCACATCACCCATCAAACTCATGGCGCGAATGCCGCGCTGGAGGTTTTGCGCCAAGTACAGGCCGAGATCAGAGTTGACAGCAGTGAGCGCTTGTTTTTGCGAA
>JAYVXN010000442.1:0-3639 GCA_043785085.1 Bdellovibrionales bacterium
CCGTCCATTGCCATCATCAAAAGGATGAAGGGTTACAAACCAAAGGTGAGTCACTCCAGCTTTGAGTACCCAGTCAATGTCTTGCTTCCCGTTGAACCACTTTAAAAATCCACTGACTTCGGTCGTTAGCCGGCCAGCTTCTGGAGCCTGAAAGTGAACTTTCTGTTTGCCGATGGGTCCAGAAACCACCTGCATGGGTCCATGACTGTCGTCCCGCCATTTTCCAACGCGAATTTTGGTCATACCACTTCGGCCCGTGGGGAACAGGGCTGCGTGCCAGCCAAACAGACGGTCTTGAGTTAGGCGGCTGGCATATTTCTGAGTGGCATCGACCATCATTTCAACAACGCCATCTACATTTCGTTCACTGAGAGTCAGTCCAGCGACATCCATACCCATTCGACGGGCGATCGAAGACCGTACCTGAGTTCGGTCGAGTTGCTCACCCTCGATTTCGCTGGTCTTTAAGACCTCTTCCGTTAGCGCCTCTAGAACCGCTTCAGCTCTGAGTTTAAACCCAAGGCCTTCCATTTGCCCAAGCAGGCGGCCTTGCCGGTGGCGAACTTCGGCTAGAGCCAGGCTTAGGCGTTTCTCGTCCCAGTGGAACTGGGGCCAATCCTCGGACTCATGTATATATCTGGGCATAGGCATACTCCGCATTCTATGCGGATATTATAGTTCATAATCTCCGCAAAATCCAAGCCTAATTTCCGTAAAATATGCGGAGATTAAAGTGCTATTCTTCGCACTGCGATAAGGCCTGCTGAACGCCTGACATCAGTCGGGTGCGCGGATAAATTCAGAGATCGATAACTGTCAGGTGAGTGATGAAATTTCGTTGAGCGAACGTCCCTACAAGTACAATGTAGAACAAAAGGCGAAAATTCCGGCAGGGATATTAACGTCCTTAACCTACAATAACTTACCCCGGCGGCCACGTCTGGAGTCATGACGAGTGCCATCCAGTCGTCGCGGGATAGCAAAATAGAAGGTGCTGCCGACTCCCATCTCCGACTGAACCCAAAGACGCCCCGTATGCGCCTCAATAAGCATTTTTGAAATATAAAGGCCGAGCCCCAGTCCTCGGCGATCATTTGCGCCAAGCTGTGTGAATCGATCAAAGATGTGATCCCGTTTTTCAACCGGAATTCCCACTCCTGAATCCCGAACTGAAAATTGCGCTTCTTTTTCAGTCAGATTCGTCTTGACCGTGACCGATCCTCCTTCAGAAGTAAATTTCAAGGCATTTGCTAAAAGATTTGAGAGGACCTGCATGATTCGGTCCCGGTCACACACCACGACGCCTGAAATATCAGAAGGCATTGATCGCAACACGATGTTCTTTGCCAGGGCAATTTGAGCAAAGCTCTCGATCGATTCTCGTGCGATTTGGCTCACACTGACTTGGGTTGGCTTGAGGTAAAGTTTGCCTTCCGCAATCCGCTCCATATCTAGGAGATCGCTGATTAAACGTAGAGAGCGATCGGCATTTCGCTTCATAAACTCGATCCATGTTCTTATTTCGGGTTCTATCGACTTATAAGTAGCATCATCGAGGAGCATTTCTGCGCATGACGAAACTGCTCCTATCGGGTTTTTTAAATCGTGACTGACTATTGCCAAAAACTCATCTCTCGTGGTCAGAGTTACTTTTGTTTTCAAGTGGTCAGCGACTTCTTTTGATAGCAGGTTTGCCGCACTTTGGACTTCTAAATCGGTTCTATCACGTTCGACTTCGAGATTGTGATCTGTTTGAAATCGTTCTTGATCTAGTAGTTTACTTAACAAAGCGTTTTTCATATTCCTTTCTCGATCAAATGCCGCGTCAACCTGTTTTCGCGAATCTTCTGTGGCCGTGTCCGCACGGCTTCTTTCAATGGCGAGACGGCTGTCGCCGTTTTTTTGCTCTTCATTTAATTCAATACCTGAGGCTTCCCTTTGAATGTCTCGAGCGAGATCTGCGTTATCCCGAACTGTCGAAGTGATGTCATCGGCCTTCTTCCTTTCGGCCTGAACATTTTTGTTAGTGCGATGTTCGGATCTCGATCTTGAGCTATCGATAGATTGGTTTGTTTTGTCGCGTTCAGCGACCAGGCTCTCATCAGTACTCTTGCGTTCTGCTTCGAGAAAAGGAGATGACTCTGGTTGTTCCATAGATTAATGCGCTTCTCTGAGTGACGCCGAGTTGATTCTCGGTATATCCGCAGACGAGCGCGAATCAAATATTATCACTTTTCTCTTAGTTTGGCGGCCTTGTGTATGAATCTACACTCAAATTGACACATTGAGCGGCTTTCCACCGGACTGCCCCGAGGATTCGACATTCGGAGTGGCGCCGTAATTCGATGAGGTGTACCCCCTCACAAATCTGATTTGCTATCAAGTACGCAGCAAAACCCACCCTCACAAGGCAGACCAAATCCTAAAAAACTGAAAGCTCAACCAAGAGCCACGTTTGCAAACCAAGACCCACGCCCCAGCAAAGACCAGCAATAAGTCCCTGACACCACTCTCAATAAAATCCCCGATTTTAAAAATGGCAGACCTTCGGCCCGGTTGGCCTCTCATTTGTCTACAGAATGTCGCCACGGACGTCTTGCAATTGCAAATTGTGTGTTTTTTGCACTGATACCAACATTTCATATAGCTTCGAACGGTCAATTGGCTTAGTTAGAAAACCAGAAAATCCAGATATCATGGCGCGGGCTCGTTCCTCTGCCATCGCGTGCGCGGTCAATGCGACGACTCGGCCTTTGTAGCCCCGATCAAGCAAAGTTCGCATCGCTTCATGGCCATCCATGTTCGGCATCTGGATATCCATCAGCACGACATCAAAGTCATGAGCCATTGCTTTTTCAACACCTTCGACGCCGTCGTTGGCGATTTCGACGGAACCACCAGCTTTACTTATAATCCTTTGAATCAGAACCTGATTGTCAGGTGAATCCTCAACCAGGAGAATCCGCAGGCCCCTTAAGTCATTTTTCCGTGTCTCGCCACGCATCTCACCTTGCACTGGCTGGGCGGGCGAATAAATAGGCACGAGTTTGACATTTTCTGGAATCGCAACTTGCACTTGGGCCTCGAAAAGGCTGCCTTTTCCTAAATCACTCTGCACCAGTAAAAAGTCACCGCCAAGTGCCTGGCAAAGTCTCTTCGTGAGAACCAGTCCAAGGCCGGTGCCGCCGAATTTTCGCGTCGTAGAAGAATCTGCTTGTGTAAAAGCTTGAAAAATTTGGCTCCGCTGGTCTGCGGATATACCGCGGCCCGTGTCGCTGACTCGAAAAAGCAGGGCTTTTTCTAAATAACTGACCGATAACTGAACCACGCCATTGTCTGTAAATTTAATCGCATTACCAACAATATTCGAGAGAATTTGTCGAACACGGGTCGGATCCGTGATGACGGATTTCGGCAAAAGACTTCCTTCTTTAAGTTCAAAGGCAATGCCCTTTTCCCGCGCCTTTAAAGCCGCAAGCGAGGCAAACTCGGCTAGAAACTCAACCGGAGAAAATTCTATCTTTTCAATGGCCATCTTGCCAGATTCAACTTTAGCCAAATCCAAAATATCATCGATAATACGCAAAAGATGGCGTGAATTACGCTCAATAATACCGAGATAGTTGCTGATATCTTTTT
>JAYVXN010000443.1:0-3603 GCA_043785085.1 Bdellovibrionales bacterium
CGGAGGAGCGATTTTTTCAGTTTTCATTCTGGGGCGATGTTATTTCTCTCGAACTCACCATCACGGGTGGCCACCGTTGGAGATTGCAGATCAATCAAAACTTGAAGCCCAAGTACTGGCGTAAAATCCACGGCGTGGAAACGACAAACCACGAACCCGGTACCGAACCCGCAGACTGAGGGCCGCGGGCCGATCCCCTGTGCCCGTCCGAGACGCCTAAACCTCAGACTCTGTCACCGCCGCCCGCCTTGATAGCGTGAACTTAATCGTGCGCGCCCATGGGTGCCCTATATGCGCGTTGACCTTCTCGCGGATCACATCTTGAAAAAACCACAGCTGCTGCATCCAAGCCGAGTGCTGCACCCAAATATACAAACAGCCACGCTCATAGGCGACCGGCAAGGTTTGGGCAGCAATGGTAGCGCCAACAATTTCTGGCCATTTCTGCTCTAAACGCCAACGAGAAAAGCCGTCCGCCAACTCCGACTTGCCATTTTGCAAGAGGAGCTGTAGGACATCGGACATAGGCGTCAAATGGCTTTTCTTTCGAGTGGACCTCATAAATTTGAGCCTAACTGAGAATCATGCGGGGTTCAAATGGCAACTACAATACATGTCGTGGGTGCGGGTCTAGCGGGCAGTGAATGTGCTTTGCAACTGGCTGATTTAGGCCATTCTGTGGTGCTCTATGAGATGCGCGAACAGGTCTTGACGCCGGCTCATAAGACAAAGAATTTCGCGGAGTTGGTTTGCTCCAATTCCTTTGGCAGCGTTAATGAAATCGCAGCTCCGGGTCAGCTCAAATGGGAAGCTGAGCAAATGGGCTCAAAAGTCCTCGAAACCGCCTTCACGGCTCGTGTCCCAGCGGGTCAGGCTTTGAGCATGGACCGCGAATATTTCTCGCAGCTGGTCACTGAGCAAGTGCGGCAACACCCGAATATTCGAGTTGAGAGCAAAGTCGTTAAGTCCCTGCAGGATATCCCCCGCCCAGCTGTCATCGCCACCGGCCCGTTGACACATGATCTTCTCGCGCAGTCGATGCAGGCTCACTTCGGTGATGAGTTTCTCTATTTCTTCGATGCGATTGCGCCCATCATTGATGCCGATTCAATCAATACGAAAATCGCCTGGAAGGCGGATCGTTGGGACAAGGGCACGAAAGATTATTACAACTGCCCGATGACGAAAAAAGAATACCTGTTCTTTATTGAGGCCGTCCAGAACGCGCGCAAAACAGAAGCCAAAGACTTTGAAAAAAACACGCCGTATTTTGAAAGCTGCATGCCAATTGAGGCCTTGGTTGAGCGTGGCCCGCTGACCTTGCGCTTTGGCCCGATGAGTGCCAAAGGTCTTTGGGACCCACGCACTGGCAATGCGCCGTTTGCAGTGGTTCAGCTGCGCCAGGATAATCGCGAGGCCACCGCCTACAATATGGTCGGCTTTCAAACAAAAATGGCTTATGGAGATCAAAAAGAAGTATTTCGCCTGATTCCGGGTCTTGAGGAAGCAGAGTTTTTAAAACTCGGCAGTATTCATCGCAATCTCTATATCAATTCGCCCAAGCGCCTCAATGCAGATCTCTCCAGTAAAAAAGATCCGCTCTTGTTTTTCGCAGGACAAATCACCGGAGTCGAAGGCTATTTTGAATCCGTGTGCATCGGACTTTTGGTGGCGCGATTTCTCGATCAGAAATTACGGCAATCGATTCTGACACCGCCGCCTCGGGCGAGCGCTTTCGGGTCGCTCCTCAACGCCATCACGGATGAAACCAGAGCTGAGCATTTTCAACCGACCAATATTAATTTTGGTCTGCTGCCGCCGATTGAAAGCCGCATGGATAAGGGTGTCAAGCGCGCCCTGCAAATCAAAAATGCACGGACGGCTTTCCTGGATTGGCTGCCGCTGATGGGCCGCCAGGTAAAAACGCAGACTCAGGTGGCGCACTTCAGTGCTTTGCTTGCGCCCCCAAAAGCAGCCCCCGCAGAGGCCTAATTTGCTAGACAAATCGGCAAAACTGGTTAGAGTTTACCCCTATGGAGCCGCTACCACTCATTCGACCGTTGTCTGAACCTGATTTACCACAGGTCAAAGCCTTTACCGATCGCGCAATCGGCACGAATTATTATTCTCTGCCAGAGTTACACGAAATTTATTTGCGTTCACAGATTGACCAGACCATGTGTTCGTTTGTTCTCGTGGACAATCATAATGAAATTGTCGGGATTCGTATTACGTTTCCGCCTGGACATTGGCATAAAGGCAAAGGCAAGGGTTTGAGCCCGCATCTCTGGAACGCACCAATCGAGAAAGTCGCCTACTTTCAAAGTCTTTTTCTGGCCGGCGAATGGCAGAAGCACGGCTGGGGCAAACGACTTTCCTTGGCCTCAATCGACGCTTTAAAAACCGCGGGCACGAAGGCTGTGGTCTGTCATGCGTGGTGTGAGTCACCCCATGATTCCTCTCGAAAATATCTGCATGGCTTGGGCTTTAGCAAAGTGGCCACTTATCCACTATATTGGAAAGACGTCGATTACGTTTGCACTCGCTGTGGTAAACCTTGTCTTTGCACCGCTGAAGAAATGATTAAATATTTGGAGTAAATAATGAGCACCTCTTTTTGGTTGGACCGCACTAAAACCTCAGCGCCCAGACACTTTGACGCCCTCATCGTTGGCGCCGGAATCAGCGGCCTCTCGACCGCCTACTGGTTGCAAAAAGAAGATCCTTCACTGAAAATCGCCATCGTTGAAAAAGCCCGCCTCGGCTACGGTGCCACCGGCCGCAATGCCGGCTTTATCACCTGCGGCTCTGTCGAACATTTTAATCGCCTAATTTCAAAACACGGCTTGGATGAAGCTCTGGCCATTTGGCGTTTCTCGGAAAAAAATCTGCAACTCTTAAAAGAGCATATCATTCTAGACAAAGGCGAGAGCCTCCAGTTTGAAGAAAAAGGCTGCTATTCGCTGGCAGCGCAAGACACTGAATTCAATGAACTCAAACAAGTCGCCAAGATCATGCACGGCCTCCATATTCCTGTTGAAGTGATCAACGGCAGTGACATACCGAATCGCTTAGGCGCACAGAAGTTCGTCGGAGGGATCAGATACCTGAGTGATGCCTCGGTTCATCCAATACGCATGCTGCAAGAAATCTCTGGCCATGTGAAGGCCACCCTCATTGAGCAAACCGAAGTCTTCGGTCATGAAGAAGTCGAGGGCGGAAATCGCCGTTTGAAAACCGATCAAGGAGATTTTGAAGCACCCTTGATTATCTATGCTCTGAACGGTTACTCGGCCTCTCTGAATCCTTATTTTAAAGATAAAATTTACCCCACGCGCGGGCAAATTTTGATGATGGAAAAAGTTCCGCGCTTTATGGATGGCCCTTGTTACGCTAATTTTTACCTGGATTATTTTCGTCAGCTGCCCAGTGGTGAACTCCTCATTGGCGGCTTTCGACAAATTGAGAAGGCGACCGAAGTCGGATACTCGGATCACACCACCGATGCGATTCAAAATGCTTTGTACGATTTCGTCATGACGCACTTACCGCAATACAAAGATAAAAAAGTCACGCACCGCTGGGGTGGAGTGATGGGTTTTT
>JAYVXN010000444.1:0-11518 GCA_043785085.1 Bdellovibrionales bacterium
GCTTTCAATTTGGATACGCAGCTCAACGAAATGTCTGAGATTTCAAGCGCAGTGAAGGCTGCCAAATTAGCGTTGGATTCTTTTTCAAGTATTCATCTGTTTGAAAGAAGAAGCGCCAAATTAGAACAAGTTTTTCCATGAAGAAAACTTTGCTCGCAAAATTCTATTCAACAATTGCCAATCGATCTCGTCAACAATACTGACGATTACAATTAACTCGAAATATCCACGCCGATCCATGCCCTGTTTTAATTTCTAGGTGAAAGGGCATCTCATGGATCAATTCGCTGCTCTGGGCTCCGTTGCATTCAAGCTGCACATGGAGCTCAAGAATATTTATTATATGTTGCTCCCAGTATTTTTTATGGCATCAGTGGCTCTTGTATGGATTCAAAATCCTGCCGGAGGGCCGGACTTTATCGACAAAGTGAAACGCGTCTTTGTCGCAACTCTGCTGCTCGCGGGTTTTGCTGAAATCACCGACGTGATGCTGTTTTTGACAAATGGAATCGCTGATAAAATCGACAATATGAGTGGGCTCAATGCCATTATGCAGATGGCTTCAGAAAAAGCAAAATCCTATACGGTGAATCCGATGACCCCGATCTTGGCTTTTGATGACATGATCATCGCGGCGTTATCCTATTTGTCTTTTGCGATTTTATACTGCGCCCGTTATATCATGGTTGCGATCTACCATTTCTCTTGGGTTTTTCTAACTATTATGGCGCCGATTCTTTTGCTGTTTCATGTCTTTTCAAGCCAAGTGACAGTGAGTCTTTTCAAATCACTCTTTGAAGTGGCTATGTGGAAGGTGGTGTGGTCCGTCCTCAGCGTAATGCTTAAGGCACTTCCATTCGGAACCTGGTATGCGATGGACGGAAATTATCTAACCATCATGGTTTTAAACTTCGTCATCGCAATTTGTATGGTGGGTACACCGCTTGTTGTTCACTCACTCTTTGGCGCTGGATTTTCTTCGATGGCCGGAGGACTTACAGGTGCCACTGCTGCCGTGATGCTCGCAGCTCCAACAAAGGCTCTCGCCGCGTGGAAATTGGGGGCGGCGGCAATGGGTAATGTTCACAGTGTTGGAAGTGCCATGAATACAAAACTTGGTCAAAGCAGCATCACTTTTGGTGGACCGAGCAGTGCTTCGCCACCACCAGGCTCGCCCGCTGGGACACCCACTCAGTCTGCTTCAGCATCAAGTCCCCAGGTTCCACCACCTCCGTCGCGACCACCTAAGGCTTAGATTCGCCGCGCTTATCTATTTCAGTTTAAAAATTTCTTTCAAAGGATTTATATGATTCGTAAAATTCAACGACGTTGGTTTGAAGTTTGGGGCGATGAAGAGGCCCAGAATCAAATTTTAAAATATTTGCTTCTTCTAATGACTGCCATGTCAGTGGTTGAACTAATATTAATTGCAGTTTTAGCTTTTAAAAAACCTCTCATTGTTTCACTCACGGCTGCACAAACAAAGATTGTTCAATTTCAAGAGCCCGATGCAAACGCTTTGACACATGAGGTGGCCCGCTGTGTTCAGTCTTACCTTCGCATTCGGCACAATTGGGATGCCGGCACTATTGAAGATAAATCAAAGCAAGCCATTCAATATATTGCACCAGAATACCGAGAGAAATTTCTAGTTACAACCCAGGAGCAAATTCGTCTCGCCAAAGAAAAACAGGTGTCACAAAAGTTTTTTCCCGATGAGCCCCAAGTTGATTTGAAAGCCAAAACCGCATTGGTGCGAGCTGAGCGGATTATCATGGTGAATGGCATTAGGGCCGCTCAAGGACTCACTGTTGAATTGGCATTTAGCCTTGGTGAACGGACGGAGCAAAACCCCGAGGGGATCTACATTACCAGTGAAAAACTAGAACAGCCAAACTAAGGGGGCAAATATGGTCTTTCTTTTATTTTGCATTTTAACTTTCCAATGTCCTGCTAATGCAAAGTCATCAAGAACCGCTCGAATGTCAGACGGTGATCTTGAGCCCATTTATGTCGAGCCAGGATTTTCGACAATTATAAAATTTGATTCTCATCCCGAGCCAGGACTAATCGGCGATCAAGATGGATTTAAAGTCGAGTATATGAAAAATCTTGTGGCCATTAAGCCCCTTGTTTCAAAAGCTAAGACAAATTTATTCATCTTCACCAAAGATGGGCAATTTAACTTTCAACTCATCGCTTCTCGCGGGAAGCACGATAATGTGGTTTATGCAAAGCTCGGATCAGATAAAAATAATTTTCAGCCGTCAAATAAAAAAGTTGTCGTTTCTTTAGATGAGCTCTCAACCAAAAAAATTAACAAGATCATTCAGAGCGAGAATTTTAAACTCTCCGTTGAATCCATAGCTATGCCCAGGAGTCATGCGACTCTCGTTTTAAAGTTCGCGATTCAAGACAAGTCAGGATTGAAAAATTCTAAAAAAGTTGAGCCTCAGTCTTTGTCTCTTTATCAAGGCTCAACAGCAATCAAGATTGAAAATGTTTTTTTAGAAAGAAAAAAACAAACCTCAACCGAGATTGTAACGACAGGATTTATTTTATTAAGATCCGATGCCATCAACAAAAAGAAAAATCTGACTTTAAAATTTACGTCAAGTGAAAAGAAAAATGAACTTCAAGTCATGTTTTCGCCAGACCTTGGATTTCGCTAATTTTTCTGAGGCAAATTGTATTAAAGGAGGGGCTAGTGATTAAATTTAAAAAAAGCGATGTTGGCGATTTTTTTCTAAACGAGGCTCATCCCTATAGTAAAACCCGCACGATTAAATTTCAGCATGTCGCGGTGGCAATTGGAGGTCTTGCGCTCATTGTTTTAATGGTGGGTTCTGTTTTTGACAAACGAGCCCAGCACGAACAAGAGGTGGCCCAGGCTGCAAAAGATGCTAAAAATAGTTCGAGTGTCGAGGGCGCGCAATCTGGGACAAAATCTCAGTCAGCTCCAAATAACCAAAGCGCTTTTATTTCATTACAGGCAAACACAGGGGTGCATTCTATTGGGGGCTCAGGTCGTCAGTTTTCAGCAAGTCAGATCATACAACGAGGTGGGTCCGCAGCCGACGTGCTCCCTATCGGCACTCAGATCCATGTGCAACTTATTGGACTTGTCGAGAGCATGGACGCAAACAGTCCCGTGACGGCCGTAATTTTAGAGGATGCGCTAAGCCCAGTGCAAGCTATGGTCATTCCCAAGGGGACCAAAGTCATTGGCACTGGTCAACTCGATAGCCAAAGAGAGAGGCTCCAAGTTCAATTTCGTACACTTGTCTTTCCCGAGGGTGAGCAATATTCAATTTCTGCAATCGCAACAATGCCTGATGGGTCGAGTGGACTTGCTGGCGACTTCTCCTCTGGTGAGTTTAAGAAAAATGCCAGTCAATTCATTGGTAATTTTGTTGGGGGCCTTGCTGAGGGGATGAAGGATCGAACTGCCGTGGGTCAGCTCGGGATTCCACTTGAATCAGGAAGTATTAAAAACGGAGTCCTCGGCGGAATTGCCAACACATCGCTCAACTACGCCAAATCATCATCTGAAAAAATGGGACAAGTGAGTGCGTCTATTAAGGTGCCCAGCGGTACTTCGTTTGTCCTTTATTTAGAAAAGGAATTTCATCAATGAGTATGAATAAAAAAGATCAGAAACCAGGCGGCGATTCTCACATGCAGCTAGCTTTTATTTTGCTCCTGCTGTTTTTAGCAGTGATGAACAAGCTTTGGCCCATGATTTTTCAGTTTTGGGTAATTCATAAGGTTACGATTGTACTCGCCGTTGGGATTGCCGCGCTATTGTGTGTCTCTCTTGCCTGTACTTTGATTTGGAACTGGTACGCAAAGCGCTGCCAAGAAAGAAGTATTACTTCTGGCGACGACTCTTCAGTTTTTTTAGGAGTTGATGCAGAGAAGGGCGGGTTTGTTCATTTGAAGCAGCCTTTTCGGACCATGCACACCCAAGTGATCGGCACCACAAACGCCGGAAAAACGGAGAGTGTGATTTTGCCCTGGGCCATTCAAGATATTAAAAATGGGTCTGGTGTTTTGATTATTGACGGCAAATCCGATGAAAGTTTTGTAAATAAACTCTACTCCTATGTGAAGCTCTGCAATCGAGAAAAAGACTTTCGGCTTTTTTCACTCGCAAATCCAGGGCCGTCGTCTTCATTTAATCCACTCAAGGGTAGATCAGCGCAGGAGGTGACAGAAAGAGTTTTTTCAAGTTTCACATTTGAAAATGAATATTACAAAAATATCCAGTACAAACTATTTTTAGGCATTGTTCGACTGATTTATGCTCAAAATGAAATTCCAACATTTTCTCTTGTGCAGCGACTTTTGGTCGATGCTGAGGAGCTTAGAGTATGGGTTGAAAAATGCCCAGATGAATTACTTAAAAAAGATATGGCAAGATTTCTGTCACTCTCAACAAAAGACCGCGAAGAACGAGTGAGTGGTCTTGAGACAATGCTTTCTCATTTCACATCGAGCGAAGCTTCGGTTTTATTTGAAGAGACTGACCATTCCATCGACTTTGATGTGGCTCTTGCCACGGGCAAAATTATCTATTTTCAGCTCCCCACAATGTACTATCCAATCCTTGCCGCCGCTACCGGAAAACTTGTTCTTCAATGCTTTCAAAACGCCGTCTCTAAGCGCCAAATTAACATTGGAGGATGAGATAATGGGAAAGCCAAAGTTCTTTTCATGCATTCTCGATGATTTTCAGGACTATATATATGAGGGATTTGGTTCACTTTTAAATAAATCTCGCTCGGCTAATGTGGGTGTTGTGTTTTCGCACCAAGCCCTCGGTGATCTCGACAAAGTATCGGAGGCTTTTAGGAATGTGGTACTGACCAACACCAATGTGAAGATTGTCATGCGAATGAATGATCCTGAGACGTGCGATCATTTTGCCAATACCTTCGGAACAAAAACCACTACTAAGATCACAGAAAAAACCAAAGACGGCGGCTCCACCGGCGACGGAACAATTCGGGATGTGGAGCAATACAACTTTCATCCTAATGTTTTCAAGAAACTGGGAACCGGATCTGGAGTTGTGAGCATACCACATCGAGATGGAGTGATGAACCTACGGGTTAAGTTTTCGATGCGGCCGGATTTAGCACTTGTGACACTTCCTGAAGTTAATAAACGCCCAAGGCCAATCAATTTTATGACCAAAACTGAAATGAAAACAAATGGACCGACCGAGAGAGATTTTCAGTCGGTGCCATAGATAAATCTAACGCGAACACAATCAAAGCCAACCTCCGCGAATATTTTACCCATTTATCGGAGGTAAGAAAATGTTTCGATCCATTTTTACATTATTTATTTTATCGGCACTTTTACTCTCGGGCTGCGCCAGTCTTGAGAAATCAACTTTTCTTGGCGCAGGTATCGGTGCTGTGGTTGGTGGAAGTTTTGGAGCGATGGCAGGCGCAAATAGCTCGCCTGAAATGAGAACTCAGAGCATGGCGATTGGTCTTGGTGCTGGCGCCCTTATTGGCGGCTTCATTGGAAATAGTGCCTATAAAAAGAAAGTTAAAGATGCGGAAACACAAAAGCTAGAAGGCAACACCGAAGGTCTTCAAATGTTCGGAACCGCTAACGACATGGGTAAAGCTCCAACGCTCAAACCCGCTCAAGTGAAAGTTCGTTATGTCGAGGATCAGATCAAGGACGGCACTTTTGTTCCGGCACATTTTGAATATGAGATTGCAGAGCCCGCCCGCTGGGAAAACCAAAAATGAACAAACATAAGACGTTGACAGCGCGAGATCTGAAAATTTTGACCCTACTGGGTGAGTACGGATGTGTCTCGGCTCAAAGGATAAAAAACCATTTTTGGAATGACAACCCAAAATCACGGGCTCATTACCGACGTATCGGCATTTTAAAAAAGTGTATGCTCATTGAGAATGTCGAAGGCGATGGTGCGGCGACTATTGGCTATCGCCTCACAAAAAAAGGAACAGAATACTTTTCCGCAATGTTCAATGAACAAACGATGCCTGCCACCAGACGTGGTTACAAAACTCAATTTGAACACGATCAACTGCTCATTGATGTCAGGCACATTTTGCAACTAAGCCCTCTTGTAAAGAATTTTAAAATCGAAGCTGAGATCCGAAGACGAATTCTGAGTGCCCAAACGGGCAAGCGTAATTGGGATGAGATGCCTGCGATTCCCGATGCAGCCTTTAGGTTTGAAACCCCAGAACAAAGTATGGTTGTAGCAATTGAACTAGAACTCACGCCCAAAGTGCGAAGCCGATACACGGGGATTTTTCGCAATCATTTACTCTCTAAAGACTGGGGCCTTGTCATATATATAGTCAAGGATCGGAATTTTCAGGAGAAGCTTATGAGAATTTTAAGCGAGATTAAAGTTAAGGATATTCACGTGAGGATTGCTAAGAACGTGAACGGGATTTACTTTTGTGAGCTCAATGATTTCTTAAAACTGAAACTCTCTGCACCTTTGACCAACGGAAAAAGAGAAATCTCGCTTCAGCAGATTGCCGAAAGTCTCCAGGCAAAAAGGTAATTGTCTTATAGCAAATTGTACTTGTGGCACCCAACAAATCACCCAAGAGGGTGTTACCAGCTAGTAACAGGCGCCGCCTTAAAATTAGAAGCCGAAAAAACAAAGCAACTACGCGAATAAACTCGGGAACTGCCTCTGCCTCCCACCAGATGATTTGCGACTGATCGTTCCTGACCACTCTCCCCCTACATGTAAACATGTTTAACGGTGGAAAGTGGTCAGGAACTGTCTACAAGAATCAGGTGGGAGGCAGAGGCAGAAGAGTAATTATTAATATTATTATTTTTTGGGGAACGGGGGCGGGGAACAAATACAAAGGAACCAATACAGAATTTAGGAAATCAAAAACAAAAGGCGGGATCAATGACTTCAGATTTTTAATAGCAAATTAAGAAAGAGGCCAGAATGAATAGCTACAATTCAGATCATGATGAAAGCAAATCCGAACTCCGCCGCGCTTTACGAAACCTCCTCGTCAATATCACATCAATGGTGCCGCTCATCGGCCTTGCGTTTGCGGCGGCCATCTTTATCTCTCAACTTTTTTCTCCTTCGTTCGGATTCACATGCAAGTCGATTTCGGTGGAGGCTGCTCGAACGGTCCTATACAAACACCACAGTAACATCATTCGAGTGAGACCTATGACACAGGCACCGCCTGATGTGAATCCAACTCCAGCGCCAATCCCAGAACAAACTTACGAAACCCAGCTCCAGAAATAAAACCAAGTACATTTGTGGTCGCGCTCCGATGGAGCGCGGCTTTCTATCAGGTCGAGGCTGTCACCGATTGCAATTTCGATCTCGTCTTTTCAGGGCTTCCCGCCAAAGCTTGAAGGCTTTGTCATGCTTCCCTGAACGCCCCTGCGGGTCGAAATCCGAGCCCGAGCAATCGTTGTCCAGCACTCTCCGATTATTTCATCCCCCCGCCCTGTCGGGAGCGTAGGCGGTGGGTAAAATATTTTTTATCAAAACATAAAAGGAGAGAAAAACCATGCAAACTAAAACGACCACAGTGACACCAAGAATCTACTTTGCTTGTCTTGCTGCTTATAACGCGGGAAAGCTTCACGGTGAATGGATCTTAGCAAATCAAGACGCTGACAGCATTTTTACCGAGATCAATTCGATATTGAATTTATCCCCAGAGCTGGGCGCTGAAGAGTGGGCCGTCCACGATTATGAAGGCTTCGGTGAAATCGAACTTTGTGAGTGGCCCGACATCAAGCGTGTTTCCGCTATTGCCCATTTGATTGAAGATCAGGGCGAAGCATTTTCTGTTTGGTATCACAACCAGGACGGCGACAACTTTGTTCCCGAGGAGCTTGAAGAAAAGTTTCTTGAACAATGGCAGGGTGCCCATGATTCGGAATCAGCTTTTGCCGATCATCTTCTAGAAGAAACCGGCCAACTGAATGAGTTGCCTGATTGGGCCAAGAGCTACTTTGATTTTGAGAGTTATGCGCGCGACCTGAGTCTGTCCGGTGACTACTCATTTGTTCGGCATCAAGGCGAAGTCTACGTCTTTTCAAATTATTAAAAACAAATCTTGTTGGGCGGCCTGATGCCGCTCCTTTTTAACTAAAATTATTTTAAACCTATGAAAGGGAAAGAAAAATGAACATGCAAAATCAACAAACTGAAATCGAAATAAAACTACCTCGTGAGCTTCGCGCCGTCTTAAGAATTTTTAATTCCGACGACGAACTCAAACGCAAAGCACTTCCGCACGTCAACATTGAGCGCCAGTCCATCAACTGGCCCAAGATTTGGTCCAATGATTTCTGTGGTGGTCACGCCGCCGCAACTTTATTTGCTCAGGCCCTCTGGTGCGACCGTGTTGAAACAAAGTCTGATCCTTTCGACTGCGCCTTCGCGATGGACCCAAAACTTCAGATCGCTTGCCTCGAAGCTTTAGCGATCAGATGGGGGCTTAAATGAAAGAGAGAAATAGTATGAATCAAAAAATTGTTATCACAGACGCCGCCGATCAACACTTAGAAGAGATGCTCAAGACCGTCAATGACGGTTTTGCCAGTGGGCGCGTGAAGAAAGTGCAGCTCGCCTCGTGGATTATTGGCTCTTTCCAACAGTCGTTATTTTCAAAGCAAATTGAGAAAATTCGCGCCGACCATTTTGATGAGATTGCTCACTTAAAATCTGTCGTCAAACAAATGGAGCTGGCCAAGGGCTCGAACAAGACTTTGGAGTTGAGTAAACTTTTAAACCCAGTCCTTCAAAAATCTGGAGCGCGAAAAGCTCTAACGACTACCAATGACCCAAGCAACGAAGAGGAAAAATCTTAAATGCGTGAGGTAAAACTAAATGGGCGATTCAAGCGCACAAGTTCTCACCCATGCGCGCATCGCTGTAACAACCGAGGACGAAACGGTAAGTAGGATTGCAAATGCTATATTTGAGTTTATTAAAATCAAGGGTTCCGCAACAAGGACCAGCGTCTTCAAACTCGTACCAGGGAGGCGCACCTATAAGATTAAAGCCCTACGGTCTTTATTGTCATCTAACAAGATCTTGCGTATTGGTTCTGGGAAAAAATGCGATCAATTTAAATATAGTGTTGCCCTTACTAAAAAGCCCGTCCCACGTCCGGCCACTCAAGAACAAGCTTTTATTGAGGAGGTCATTTTATGACAGCCGAAGATATTTTGCAGCAGTTGAAGAGTGCCGGTGTCGAGGTGACGGCCCTTGGCGAGTCTATCAAGGTCAGAGCACACAAAGCCGTCTTAACCGAGGCTCAAAAGAGCCTCATCACCGACAATCGCGCGCTGATACTTTTATATTTGAATACTTCGCAGAGCAAGGCGGAGATATCCACAGGTGAAAATGTGGATAACAACGAGGGCGATATTTATAAGACGTATAAATATCCAAACGGTGAGGATTTAAAATTAACCCGAGAGGAGTTCGACAATGTGGTGGATGTATTTCGAATGTTACTTGAGCAGGACACGCTGCTATACAAGCAGGGCAAGGGGTTCACATAAATTGATGCTGAAGGAGAATGAGATGTTAGAGCCCGAAATCTCTCCTCTTCCCACGCAACTTTTGGTAAAGTGAGAGGTATATATGGAATGGCAAAACGATCCAAATAAAAGAGCGATAGGAATTGTAAGGCGCAGTAGCTACGGCCAGAAGGACAACACTTCGGCTGAAACTCAGGAGCAAGAAATTCAGCGATACGTTCAAGTGAATGGACTTGATCTCATCAAAGTTGAACCTATTATTGAGTCTGCTTATAAAACCGAGGAGCGTAAAAAATATCAGGCACTCATGCACTTCGCGCTTGCTCAAGGCATCAAGCATATTTTATTTTATATCGGAAGCCGAGAGGCTAGAAATCTTACGGACAACGAAAAAAATGAAAGTCTTATCAAAGAAGATAAAATTATCATCCACTATGTCAGTGAAAATAAAGTATTTGATAAAAATTCGCCTGATTCAGAATTTTTGGCCCGAGATATTTTGACCGCCGTAAATAAAAACTACAGCCGAGAAAATGGCACAAGGGTTAAGAATTCATTTCGCACAAAAGCCGAACAAGGTTGGTGGCCCTATCGTCACATCACGCTTGGCTACCTCCATCACAAGGACAAAGATAAATTCGGAAATGCCATCAAAGGTACTGCAAAAGTTATTGTGAGCACTGAAAAAGAGAATGTCAGACTGGTACAAAGGGAATTTGAATTGCGAGCGCAGGGAATTTCATACGATGAAATCAAACGGTTGAATCTGGCTGAAAAGGGTTTGGTTCCTTTAGGAATGCGGAAGACCTACAGCAGACATGCTATAGAAGTGCGGCTTAAGAATGAGTTTTACTGGGGCTATTTTCGTCTCACGGGTGAGCCACTGAGGTATGAGGGGAAACACGAGAAGATCATCCCCGCCAAAATCTTAAAAGCTGTTGAGGCCGTCAACAGTGGGAATGCCGGCAGATACCGAGCCTCCTCTGTTGCTGCTGGCGATGATATTTTTCGAGGCTGGCTCAATTGTGATCACGCGGAATGCCGACGCCTTATCACTTTTGAGAAAAAGCGAAAGATCATAAAGTCTACGGGCCAAGCCAAAATCTATCACCTTTACCGTTGTTCAAATTCAAGGAGAGTCCACGACAAAAATGTGTACATTTCAGAGGAGAAAGTTTGGAATCAGCTTGAGCCCGTGGTTGATAAAATTGATATCACTGAGGACTTTGCACGAGATATTCTTGCTGCCTTAGATGAGTCTTTTGATATGCAGCAGTTGGCGATCAAAAAGCAAATGGAAGGTTTTCGCATTGCTCAGCTTGAGATCCGCAATGAGCGAAAAAATACAGTCAAACTTTTCACTTCTGGAAAGATTTCTCAGCGTGACTACGATCAACAAATCGTCGATTTAGAACAACAAGAAGATGGTTACACGAACCAGTTAGAACATCTCAACCTCCTGATTAATGACACCGGAAGGGTTGCGGTCAAAAAACTGTTAGAACTGGCTATCAATGCGAAACAACTATGGAAGTCGATGGAGAGGCAGCAAAGAGTGGATTATCTGAAAAAGGTATGTTCGAACCCAACTTTAGATGAGCTAACTCTGCGGTATCAAATGAAAAAACCCTTCGCGAGGCTTGCTTCGTGGAAGGGTTTTAGTGAGTGGCGGGGTGGACGGGACTCGAACCCGCGGCCTCCGCCGTGACAGGGCGGCGTTATAACCAACTTAACTACCACCCCGCAAAGGTGACAGTGAGGAACAGAATATAGTGGGTGAGAAGTTGCTAATCAACTATTTTCTCACGGAAATTCACGAACTTCGTTTGCTCATCCTTTCAGCGATTTTCGCTCAATTTTAGCGGGCAATGGGCACAAAAGGCGGCGGTAGACTATCGGTTTTGTGGCCATTGGTGCCCTTTCTCACCAATTGGCCCGAGCTTGCCGTCGCGAGCGCCTCGTGCAA